>NZ_QULD01000011.1:0-103338 GCF_003481425.1 Blautia sp. OM06-15AC
TTCCGACTACTCTATTCTCCCCAGCATAGCTGGGGGATTAGACTTTTCATTCAGAGCCATGCAAAATGGAAGAAAATTGCGAATCATGCTTGCATGAATGAGCGGTTTTCTTCCTTTTCATATGGCGAGAAGCAACATCGAGATGCAGCGTAAGCGGAATCGAGATGGGGCTCTGAATAGTTACTTTCCTATTATAGTCTGAATCATTATATAGGGAAATTCCCCCTTTTGGCAAGCTTTTTCTATACCGTCCCAGACTTTTATCCCGTATCCGAAAAGTATCCTTTTCCACAACAAAAAAGAAGAACTCCTTCGGAAAAAGGTTCTCCTCTCAGAATTCTTCTTTTTGTTTTTTTGTTCCAAAACCATAACCGTTTCGGAATTTTAAAAGCATTTCTTTTTTTGTCCATACACCCAGTCCGCATACATTTCCTTCACGGATGGATAGACATACTCCACAAGATACTGTGAGCCCTGCATTTCTTCGCGTGTAGATTCGCCCGAAAGCACAAGGGCTGCAGAAATGCCCGCTATGTTTGCGCACGCAATGTCCGTATAGAGACGGTCTCCCACAAGAACAGCCTCATCGCGGGTTCTGCCTGTCATATCAATCGCCATCTCAACCATCCGTGTACCTGGTTTCCCGATATAAGTCGGCATGCGGTGGACAGCATGTCCGATCATCTCGCAGATGGAACCGCAATCCGGCACGTAGCCGAATTCAATCGGACAAACATAGTCCGGGTTCGTTGCAGCGTAATCAAGCTCCGGGCGCTCTGTCAACAGCCGACAGATATCTGTCAGTTTTTGATACGTCAATTCATTATCATAGCTCGCAAGCACACACGCAATTCCTTTTTCCTCTGGATCACGGGTGGTATACACGCCGAAGCTCTCCAATTCCCGAATCAGAGAATTCGTTCCCAGCACATAGACGAGACGGGATCCATATTTCTGTTTTAGGTAATGAGCTGTCGCAACGGATGCTGTCAGAAAGTTTTCGCTTGTTGTCTGGATGCCCAGCTTTGCAAATTTTTTCCGGTAATCTGCCACACTCATCGTCGTATTATTTGTGATAAACACATAATCTCCACCGTATTCGGACAGTCCGTTTAAAAACCGGTCTGCTCCCGGAATCAGACGGTTCCCCACGCAGATGGTTCCGTCGATGTCCAAAAGGAACAGCTTTTTTTCTCCAATCGGTATCACTTCGCACTGCGGCACGAAACGGCCACATCCGGGTAATTGGTGATGACTGCATCTACACCGGCATCCATCAGGCGTTCGATCTCTGCCTTATCATTGACCGTCCATACATGCACAGCAAGATCGCTTTCCACATACCTCTGAAGAAAGTCTGCCATCTGCACATGAAAGGTGGCCGGATGAAGAGCTCCTGTTCCGATTTTTTTCGCATAATTCACGACATCATAAATAATATCTGCGTAGAGGATGCCTGTGCTGGCTTTCGGATCCAGTTCCAGAATTTTTGCAATACTGTAATGGTTAAAGGAAGAATAAATCACACGGTCCTCCATCTCCATCTCTTTTGTCAGTTCGAGTACCTTTTTTTCCAGGCCTTTGTACCAGAAAATACCGGTTTTCAGCTCGACATTGATCGTCATTCCCGTTGGCTTTAATGCTTCATATACTTCGCGAAGCGTCGGGATTTTTACATTCTGATACTCCGGATGTGTCTTATTAAAGTTCAGGGCCTTTAATTCCGCAAGTGTATAATCTTTGACAAATCCGCTTCCGTCACTGACCCGGTCGATTTCTTCATCGTGGACAACAACCATCTCGCCATCTTTCGTCAGCTGTACATCCAGCTCCACACCGTCTGCTCCATGCTCTGCCGCAAGAAGAAACGCTTCCAGTGTATTTTCCGGCGCATATGCACTGGCTCCTCTGTGTGCCCATACTTTTGTTTTCATCTCGTATCTGTCCTCCATTTTCCGTTCCCATTTCCAAATCTGCACTCTTTTCTATCTTTTGTCCCGGCTGCAGCTTTTTTTCTTTTATCGTAAACCCTGAAAATAATTAAAAAAAGCGGTACTGACTCTTTTGCATTATTTGGAGGCTTACTATAAATCCGGAAACACGCCGGATTTTTGTCTCCGACGCATTTCCAGTCATATCTGAAAAATCATTTCCGTAACTCGGATCTTCCCCTTCATAGAAACCGTTCAAACACGCTTTGGGAACTCGTTTTTCTTCACTATAGGACGAAATCTTATTTTTGTAAAGCCTGTCTCTTATTCATTTACCAGATTATAATCCTCGATGGAGCTGTTAATCTGGGAAGCCATCGATTCTACTGCTTTCTCCGGGGTCTCATTTCCGTTGATCATATTCTCGATTTCTGTTTCCACAATCTGTCTTGCCTCCGGGAATACAGAGAGAAGTGCGCCGGCATACTGCGGCTTGGAATCGTGCAGCTGATCAATCGCGGTCTGGAACTGCGGATACTGTGCTACATTATCTTTGAAGGTCTGCTCCTCATCGGCGGCTGTTGTAACTGGGAAGTAACCAGTCTCGGCATTCCAGTATGCCTGAGATTCCGGGGAAATCAGGAATTTGATAAATTTCCAGGTAGCAGCTGCTTTCACATCGTCGTTATTGTTCAATGCCCAAAGAGAAGCTCCTCCAATGGAAACACCGCCCTCATCGCCGTCCTTGATTGTCGGGAAATATGCAGTTCCAACCTCGAAGCTTCCGTTGACATCCTGCAAAATCTGCTTCAGAGATGCGGTAGAGCCAAGGGTGATCGCTGCTTTTCCGGAAGTAAAGTCTGTCGTTGCGGTATCACTTCCGGCACGGCCTACGTTTGGTGCAACGTCGGCATCATTCAGGGCTTTCCACTCATTTAAGATGTTGAGCGCTCCGCCGTTGGAATCAAATTCAACCGCAGTAGCAGCAGCATCACGGCCATTTCCATTATCCGCATAGGAAAGTCCCTGTTTGCAGAGCCACTGTTCGAAATACCATCCATAGATGGAGAGTGCCAGCGGTTCACCGGCTCCGCCCTTTGTTTTCAGATCATCACCGATGGCAAGAATTCCTTCCAGGCTTGTAGGAACCTCGGTGATCCCTGCTTTTTCAAACATATCTTTGTTGTAATACAGAATCGGTGTGGACGAATTGAATGGCATCGAGTACAGCTCATTGTTTACCGTATAATAAGCAGCGATATTCGGCTCGATCTGGGAAATGTCATAGCCATCTGCATTAATCAGCTCCTGCATCGGAATGACCCAGCCGGAATCAATCATAAAGCGTGTTCCGATATCATAAATCTGTACCAGGTCTGCTCCCATATTTCCGATCTGTGCACTTTTCAGTTTGTTAATCGTATCATCATATTCTCCCTGATAAACCGCCTCAACGGTAATGCCATCGGTATTCTCTTCATTGAATTTATTGACAAGATAATCCATCGCTTCGCCATTGACACCTCCCATGGAATGCCAGAAGGTAATCGTGGTTCCCTTCGTATCCTGGTTTAAGTCCGGTGCTTCTGCTCCATCCGCCGTACTTCCTGCCTCAGTGCTGGCTGTGGTTTCATCTGTTGTCGCACTCTGTGCCTCACTCGTTGTTTTTCCGCCTCCGCATCCGGTAAGCGCCATAGCTGCCATAGAAGCCGCAAGAATTGATGCAATCACTTTTTTCTTCATTTTTTTCTCCTCGTTTTCATACAGTTTTCTATTCTTTTTTCTGTCACAGGAATCAGCCCTTGACTGCTCCCGAAAACATTCCTTTGATTAAGGCCTTCTGGCCCACGATAAAGATGGAAATGGATGGAATGATAATCATTACTACGCCCGCCAGCATCAGGGTAATCGACTGTGCGTCGACGCTGTTCAGCATACTGATACCAATCTGTACGGTACGCTTGCTGTCCGAACCTGTAACCAGCAGCGGCCACATGTACATATTCCATGCATTGATAAAGGTGTAAACCGCCATTGCTCCCATTGCTGACTTTGTCAGCGGCATCAGGATTTTTACGATAAACCGCAGATTACCGCAGCCGTCCAGCTTCGCCGATTCATAAAGCGAAATCGGAAAGGTCATGTAGAACTGGCGGAACAGGAAAATTCCCATTGCAGAGGTAAGAGAAGGCAGGATCAGAACAATATAGGTATCGAGCAGTCCGAGACTTCCTACTGTCAGATAATTGGAAATAATGGTTGCCTCACCCGGCACCATCATGGTCGCCATGACCAGCATAAACAGAACATTTTTTCCTTTGAAGTTCAGGAAAGAGAAGGCAAATGCCGCAAGAGAACACGTTACAATCTGACCCAGTGTAATGCTGCCCGCAACCAAAAATGAATTCAGGACAAAGCGTACCAACGGGATTTTATGAAATGCTTCCACAAAATTTTCCAGTGTCGGATGTTTGGGAACGATATTCATCGCCATTGTGTATAACTCGCCGGACGGCATAAATGCTACGCTGATGGTATAAAGCAGCGGAAACAGCATAAACAGGCAGACAATCAGGTTCATGATAACCAACGCTGTTTTCTGAATCATTTTCTTTCTTTTTGCTTTTGCATTCATTGCCAGATGCAGTGCCTGCAGCTCCTCTGCAGAATAAGTTTTGGGTCTGGCAATCGTAGTTGCTATCGTAGACATCAGTATTTTACTCCTCTCTTTTCCACGCGGAACATAACCAGGGTAAGCGCCATGACAATCAGAAACAAAACAACGGACTGTGCAGCTGCGCTTCCAAACCGGTAATTAAAAAACGCATCACGGTAAATCGAATATACAATCAGGTTAGTGGATTCTCCCGGTCCTCCCTGTGTCAGGATTTTCACCTGTCCGAATGACTGGAATGCCTGAATAATGTTAACAACCAGTGTGTAAAACATGATTGGAGAAAGTCCCGGCAGTGTCAGCTTAAAAAATTTCTGTACTGCATTCGCGCCATCCACAGAAGCACGCTCATAAATCGAATCGTCGATGTTTCCAAGTCCCGCTGAAAAGTACAGGAAATTGATGCCACTGTTCAGCCATGCCGTGAGGACAGCCACACAGATCAGCGCATATTTCGGATCGCTGACCCAATTAATGCTCACATGCAGCAGTTTGTTTACGATACCGATCGTGGGATTTAAGATAATCTTGAAAATCATGGCGCCTGAGCTCGATGCTACTGCCATTGGGAGTGCATAGGAAGTACTGAATACCCGGATTCCCGGAAAAGCCTTGCTGCAAAGAACTGCTCCCAGAAGGCCAAGCGCCATACTTCCGACTACAACAATCGCCACAAATTCCAGCGTAACCCAGAGGCTGTTGTAAAAGGATGGATTCGATAATAAGCTTTTATAGTTGTCCAGTCCCACATACAATTTCGCTTCTCCAAGCTTGTTTGTCTTATACAGGCTCAGATAAATGGTCTTAATAAACGGATAAAACAGAAAGATGCTAAAGATCACCATACTCGGGATCAGATACATATAAACTTCTGCTTTTTTACACTTTTCGATTACTTTTTTCACTTCTTGCTCCTTCTTATGCTGTTGCACGTTCTTCTTTTTCAACCGGCAGAGATAAAATATTTTCTTCTGTAAACGGATCAAAGATCTGTGCTTTCTCCATATCTGCATACAATGTAATGCTTTCCTTTACAGCAACCGGTGCCTCGGAAGGCACTCTTGCTGTAATCAGATTTCTTCCGGTATTCATATGCAGATACGCTTCTGCACCTATCATCTCCCGCAGGTCAACAAATGCCTTCAACTGATTCTCTTCATAACAGATCTGATGTGCGGAAGCGGTTATTTCGTCCTGTAAATCCTCCGGTCGCAGGCCCAGGATCATCATTTTTCCGAGATAAGCACGGCGAAGCACCATTTCATTCTCTCCTCTGACACGAAGGGTAATTCCTCCGTCTGCCTCCAGATAAACCGCTCCGTTTCTTTCCATCACCATCGTTTCCATAAAATTCATACTCGGAGCTCCGATAAAACCAGCCACAAATTTGTTTGCCGGATGGCGGTAAATCCGCTCCGGTGTATCCGCCTGCTGCACAACACCGTCTTTCATAACAATAATTTTTGTACCAAGCGTCATCGCCTCCGTCTGATCATGGGTAACATAAATCACCGTCGTTTTCAGTTCCTTATGTAATTTTGCCAGCTCCACCCGCATCTGTGCCCGCAGCTTCGCATCCAGATTTGAAAGCGGCTCATCCATTAAAAATGCTTTCGGCCGTCTCATAATTGCGCTTCCAATCGCAACTCTTTGTTTCTGACCACCGGAAAGTGCTGCCGGTCTCCGGTCAAGTAAATGCTCAATTCCAAGCATTTTAGCTGCCTCATGTACCTTTTTATCAACTTCATCCTTGGGCTGTTTCCGGATTTTCAGAGAAAACGCCATATTTTCATATACCGTCATATTCGGGTAAAGCGCGTAGTTCTGAAATACCATCGAAAGATCGCGATCCTTTGCTTCTACATAATTACAAAGCTGTCCATCAATCCAGAGCTCCCCGCTCGTAATCTCCTCAAGACCGGCAATCATCCGAAGCGTCGTCGATTTTCCGCAGCCGGAAGGTCCAACAAAAATCACAAACTCCCGATCCGGTATTTCAAGCGAAAAATCCTGAACCGCATAATGTTCCTTATCATAAGATTTACAGACATTCTTCAACACAATATTTGACATTCGTTTTTCTTCCTCCTCGTCTTGTCGAGATTCATTATACCTTTCCTTCCGTAAAGCCCACTACCACCGCTTTGTAAAATACCCGTTAATAAAATAACCGGCTACTTTACAAAAATCTTTTACATTTTCTCTCATCTCCGTCTCCATCCCCTTCTTTTCCAGCCATTTTTCCAGATCACTCTTTGTAAAATCCCCGAAAATCACCCGCAAAACCAATTTTCAAAACGAGTTCTGAATAGCCATTCTTTTTCCCAATACCAGACAGATTATTTTTGACACAAAAAAAACGCCGCAACTCTCAAAGCTGCAGCGCTTTCTCATCATAACATACCATATTCTTCTTTCATGTCAACGCAGTGGGCGCTCCCGCGCCCACATCCGTGTCCGTCCAAACCTATTCCACCGGTTCCGCCGGCACAAACACCCTGCTGTTTTCCTGTTCTTTTGGTTTTTCCGCTCTTTCCGTTGCCTCCCTGCAGAAATACTCCTGTGAATTCACCAGCGTCTTTCCGCGCTTATCCGGCTTTGTATACGTTCCGTCTGCCTGTAAAATACTGGCTTTCACATTATCCTTCATCTGGATATCAAGAATATGCATTACTTCTTTCTTGATCTGCTCATCCTCAACCGGGAACACGATCTCCACCCGTTTTTCCAGATTTCGCGGCATCCAGTCCGCGCTTCCCATAAACACCTCTTCATTTCCACCACTGTAGAAGTAGAAAATCCGCGCATGTTCCAGGAAATTGCCGACAATCGAGCGAACGGTAATATTCTCGCTGACACCCGGGATTCCAACCTTCAGGCAACAGATTCCCCGGATAATCAGGTCAATCTTTACTCCGGCTGCCGAAGCACTGTAAAGCGCCGCAATAATATCGCGGTCGCATAACGAGTTCATCTTCGCAATAATATGCGCTTTCTGTCCCTTCTTTGCGTGCTCCTCTTCCATCGCAATCAGATGCAGGAACCGGTCCTTCATCCAGAGCGGTGCAACAATCAGTTTGTTCCAGCGATCCGGCTCCGAATGGCCCGAAAGCATGTTAAATACTGCTGTTGCGTCCTCACCGATCTTTGCATTGCATGTCAGCAGACCACAGTCGGTATACAGCTTTGCCGTAGAATCGTTATAGTTTCCCGTGCCAAGATGTACATATCTGCGAATACCTGTCTCCTCACGCCGAACCACCAGTGTAATCTTACTGTGTGTTTTCAGTCCCAGAAGACCATAAATTACATGGCATCCCGCCTTTTCCAGCATCTTTGCCCAGACAATATTGTTTTCTTCGTCGAACCGTGCCTTTAATTCCACCAGTACGGAAACCTGTTTGCCATTTTCCGCCGCCTGAGCCAGTGCTGCAATAATCGGAGAATTGCCGCTCACACGGTACAGCGTCTGTTTGATTGCCAGTACATCCGGATCCTTTGCTGCCTGTTGTACAAATTGCACGACCGGATCAAACGTCATATAAGGATGATGCAGTAAGATGTCTCCTTTTCGGATGTTTGTAAAAATGTCATCCTCATTCATCAGCGCCGGAACTGCTGCTGGAATGTATTTTGGAATTTTATACTCATCAAAGCCGTCGAGCCCATACATTTTCATTAAAAACGTCAGATCGAGCGGTCCCGGAATCCGGAACAGATCGTCTTCATCGATGTCAAACTCTTTTTCCAGCATCTTCAGGAGCCGCTTATCCATCTTATCTTCCACTTCCAGACGGATCACTTCTCCCCACTGACGTTTTTTAAGCTGCTTCTGGATCTCTTTTAACAGGTCGGAAGCCTCATCCTCATCGATCGAAAGATCTGCATTTCGCATAACACGGTACGGATGCGCGCAGACCACATCGTAGCTTAAGAACAGCTTTCCAATGTTCCGCTCGATGATCTCCTCCAGAAGAATCACATACCGCTGTCCCGTCTTTTCATCCTGCGGAAGCAGAATAAAACGCGGCAGTACCGAAGGAACCTGAACCGTCGCAAATTCCAGTTCTTTCTCTTTTTCCTTCTCCTTGCCTTTCTTCTCTTTCTTATCCTCCGCACGGCTCAGAAGCGAATCCTCTTTCTTCTGCACCAGTGCACCGATATTCAATGTTTTGTTCCGGATCAACGGGAACGGGCGGGCCGAATCCATGGCCATCGGGGTCAGAACCGGGTAAATGTTTTCCTCAAAATAGGAATCCACATACTCCGCCTGCTCCTTCGTCAGCTTCTCGTGCTCACTGATAATCGTAAGGCCAACGTGCTCCAGAGACGGAACCGCCGAGCGATTGTACGTATTGTACTGCAGCTGCACCAGCTCATGCGTCCGTTTGCTGATTTCGGTAAGCTGCTCCTTCGCATCCATGCCGGACAGATCCTTTTTCGTATAGTTTGCATGCACCTGGTCTTTTAGTGAAGCCACACGAACCATATAAAACTCATCCAGGTTGGAGGAGGTAATGCTGATAAATTTCAGACGTTCAAACAGCGGAATACTCTTATCCCGCGCCTCGTTTAAAACACGCTCGTCGAAGCTGATCCAGCTCAATTCCCGGTTTCGAAAATATTCCGGTTTCTTATATGGTGTTATATCCATCTTGTTCGCCTCCTTACATCTGCCGTTTCATCTTAATAATCGGCTGTATGCTGAATACCTCATTGAAAAAATCTAATTTATCCTGGCACAGTCCCTGCTCCAGTGTGAAATCACGGTCAACCGTCAGAGACAGATGCAGTTCTCTCTCCTTTAAGGCAGCGCGGATCGACTGGATTTTCTGCAGGTGACTCCGATCTAGTGCATTCGCCAGACGGACGATTGCTGTCAGCTCCGATACGGTCAGATACTGTTCTGCACTAAGCGACGATTCCATCACCAGCTCATCGTAGGATGGAAGCACTGCCGTATTGTATTTTGCAATCAGTGCGACCATCTCCCGTTCAATATGGGACAGTCCGATGATTTCGTTTGACATGATAATATTATAGGAAGAATCCGCTACATTATTAAGGCTGATGTATTTTCCGACATCGTGCAGCATCACCGCCATCCGAAGCAGCAGCCGCTCGCGTTCTTTCATGCCGTGCATCTTTTTCGTCGCATCAAACATGGCAAGGGCCGTCATCTCCAGGTTCTGGACGTGCGGGCGATTCACCGCGTACCGTTTTCCGATATTTTTTGCCGCCATCAGAATATCATTTTCGAAATTATGACCGCCTTTCAGCAGTTTCATCTGCTCCGCATACTCGTATGCAATACCACGTGTCATATGCACGCCCGGAATCCAGATATGCTCCGCACCCATCATATCAATCAGACATTTATAAATCACAGCAGACGGGTACATCAGTGAAGCGTTTTCCAGCGGAATACCAAGTTTTACAGCAAGCTCCATCGGTGACTGACGGATAATTTTCTCATACCAGGTATTAAAGTTTTCACGGGAAATGATTTTTGTCGTTTTTTCTTCGATATTCTGATAAACACTGTCGGTGAAAACATCGCCGATCAGCATAATGTTTTCGATTTTACGGTCTTTCAGATACATCTTTTTAAAGCTCGATACTTCATTCCAAATCAGCTCTTCGACCATCTCTTCGTAATGTTCCGTCTCACTCTGAATTCCGGCAAGACGCTCGCGGATGCGAAGACTTCCCATGCGGATGTTCTGTGTTGTGACAAGTGCATCCTTGTCGAACAGGGAAATCTGAAAACTGCCACCGTCAAGATCGAGAATCGCAGTTCCCTTTTCAATGATCTTGTTAAAATTGTCCTCCATCGCCGCGAGCGCTTTATAGCTAAGAAAACGCTGCTCCGAGTTGGAGAGAACAGTGACAGAAAAACCGGTCAGCTGATGAATTTTTCCAAGGACATAGAGACTGTTCGACGCCTCACTGATCGCACTGGATGCCGTTGCACGGTAATCGTCCACGCGATAGCCTTCCATAATCCGCACAAAATCTGCGAGTACACGGCACAGCTCTTCTTCCATTTCAGGGCGAATTTTTCCCAACGTGTACGTATCTTTTCCAAGCTCCATCCGATGACAGATCTTATCCACGCTTCGGATTCCCTGTTTTTTGGAGATCTCGAAAATCTCCAGAATGACGTCGTAGCTGCCGATATCAATGGCAGCAAATGTGGAATACTGCATATATGCTTTTCCTCCTTCTTTTTCAAAGGATATCCCAAAAAGCCCGCTCCCAATACCAAGCGGACTTTTTGACCTTTTTCTTTTTACTGTTTTCCGAGCAGATAATCGATAAACTGCTGTGCGGTACGGCCGGACAGACCGCCGTGGGACAGTTCCCATTTGTTCGCTTCTGCCAAAAGCTCTTCCTCACGCAGCGTCACGCCGTATCGTTCGGCCAGTGTGGAAACAATCTTCTGGAATTCTTTCTTATCCGGTGCACCAAAATAGATGCTGACGCCGAAACGGTATACCAAGGATAGTTTCTCCTGTACGGTGTCGGAAGTATGCATATCCTGTCTTGTTCCTTCTTTATCACTGTAATCCTCTTTAATCAGATGGCGACGATTGGAGGTTGCATAAATAAGAATATTGTCCGGACGTTTTTCCAGGCCTCCCTCAATGACAGCTTTCAGGTATTTGTACTCAATCTCAAACTCTTCAAAGGAAAGGTCATCCATGTAAATAATGAATTTATAATTTCTGTTTTTGATCTGTGCAATCAGCTCATTTAGATCCTGAAACTGATGCTTGTAAACCTCGATCATTCGCAGTCCCTGATCGTAATATTCATTCAGGATACCCTTAATGCTGGAGGATTTTCCGGTTCCGGCATCGCCAAAAAGCAGACAGTTGTTTGCTTTCTTGCCCTCGACAAACGCTTTCGTGTTGTCGATCAGCTTCTGCTTTGGAATTTCGTAGCCGACAAGATCAGAAAGGCGCACATCCGGAATGTTGGTAATCGGGATAATCTCAACGTTCTCTCCTGTATGCGCAATACGAAATGCCTTGTGAAGTCCCAGTTTTCCCACTCCGAAATCTTTGTAAAACTGAACCATATCAGCCATAAATTCATCTGCGGATGCAGCCTTTGCCAGACGGATGGCCAGCTCACAGATACGATCCCGGACTTCTTTGTTGAACAGTTTATTTGGACTGTCCGTGTTCTCGTAGGAACTGATGACAGAGGCATCGCCGGACTCAAAAATCTCATCAAAAACACAGATATCAAAATCAAACAGTTCTTTGAAACGGACAAAATCATGTTTTGCCATCTGGTTGATGCTTCCCTCGACTTTTCCGACAATCTCGCAGGAGGTAGAAAATGCATTTTCTTTGTTGACCAGAAGATATGTCAGATAATCGTGCCAGAGATTTCCGGAGAAGCCGTAGCGGTTTGCCATCTCGACAAGGCGGTTCAGTGCCTCGTAAAACTGCGGCTCATATGCGCTCATATTCTCACGGAACCGGCGGTCTTTTAAGGAAATCTGAGCATTGACCAGTTTTTTGTAGGTCTCCACCAGTATCGTCATATCGCGCAGTACCTCTCCCTCTGCGAAATCGCGGTAGAGGATACATTCTTCTATTCTAATCATCTTTTTGTCTCTTCCTTCCTGTCATTTTTCATTTTATTTATGCGAAAAGGCCGCTTGGTACGGCCCTCTCTTCTGGATTAATAATTTCCGAAAATCCGGAATTTTGCGGATTCTGCCTGAAGTCCACGCAGTGCATTTTTGACCGCCGGATCACTTAAATTCCCTTCAAAATCCACGAAAAAACGGTATTCCCATTTCCGCTGCGAAATCGGCCGGGATTCGATCTTTGTCATGTTCAGATCGTTGTAAATAAAATGTGCCAATGCATTGTAAAGAGAACCGCTTTGATGCGGCAGTTCCATGCATACGCTGATTTTCTGTGCATCCTTTACAAAGCGTTTCTGACCGGAAATAATAACAAAACGTGTCGTATTGCCCCGGGCGTCAAAAATGCCTTCTTTTAAGATCTGCAGTCCGAAGTGTTCTGCTGCATATGGGCTTCCGACGGCTGCCATCGTCAAATCCCCGCTCTCAGATACTTCTTTTGCAGCGGCGGCCGTATTCAGTCGTTCCTCTGTTTTCCAGTTTTCATTGGAATCGAGAAAGCGGCGGCACTGGGCCAGTGCCTGCGGGTGGGAAATCACGGTACGGATGTCCTCAACTTTCGCACCCGGCAGTGCCATCAGCACATGCTCGACCGGCAGCTCCTGCTCGCCGACGATGTAGTGCGGGTATTCCACGAGAAGATCGTAAATGTCGGATACGATGCCTGCGGTGGAGTTCTCGATTGGAAGCACAGCGTAATCAGCCTCGCCCTTTGTGATCGCCTCCATCGCCTCTTTCCAGGTGTCTACGTGGAAACTGGTGATCGTATCATCGAAAAATTCTTTCATGGCACCGAAGCTATAGGCGCCCTCCACACCCTGGAAGACAACTCTTCTGCCGTGCGTCGGGAGATGGTCAACCTGTGTGTAATCGGTCATCTCCTCGCCGCCGTTCTCGGTCAGCAGCTGATACTGGCGCTTCCGGCTGATCGACATGATCTGCTGGAACAGCTCCTGGATGCCTTTTGTATTGAATGCATTTGTTCCCTCGCCTGTCAGCTTTTCCAGCTTCTGGCGCTCGCGTTCCGCATCAAAAACGGCTTTTCCTGTCTCTATCTTGTACTGCGCAACCTCCGCCGTCAGCGCCATCCGGTGCTGGAACAGGCGGACGATCTCGTCATCGGTGACATCGATCTCGTCGCGGATTTTTCCTAAGTCTAGCATATCTGGTCCTCCTGATACTCTGCATTTGTTGCAGATATCAATATTTTACTCCATCTCCGTTTAATTTACAAGAAAAGATCTTCCGAAATTCGGCTTTTGTACAATCTTTTTCCTTTTTGACTGCTATTTCACTTTATTTTTTCACATTTCATATTACTCTGCTTTTCGACCTTTTTCCTGCCATTTTTTATCTTGCATTTATCCTGTTTTTGTGTTAAGGTGGAACACAGAAAAAATAAATTACTGTTCACTCAGCAGTGAAACACCTGCTGTTTCGCTGCGTAAGAAAGTGATTCAGGCGTGAGCAGCCCTCCTTTTGCGAAGCAAAACTTTAAATGAGGGCTGCGAATGTTACCGTTCGCAGGGAACCTGTGAACGGTAACAAAAATAAGGATCTTCATAGGAGGTAATATATGCGACACTTAATGAGTCCCCTTGATTTCTCGGTCGAAGAACTGGATCAGTTAATGGATCTGGCGAACGATATTGAAAAGAACCCGGAGAAATATGCACATGCCTGCGATGGCAAAAGACTTGCTACTTTATTTTATGAACCAAGCACACGCACCCGTCTCAGCTTTGAGGCTGCCATGATGAATCTTGGCGGTACTGTTCTTGGTTTTTCTTCTGCCAATTCTTCTTCCGCTTCCAAAGGTGAAAGCGTAGCCGACACCATCCGCGTGGTATCCTGCTTTGCAAATATTTGTGCCATGCGTCATCCGAAAGAAGGCGCTCCGCTCGTTGCATCGATGTACTCCCGTATTCCTGTGATCAACGCAGGTGATGGCGGACATCAGCATCCGACGCAGACTCTTACCGATCTTCTTACCATCCGTTCTTTAAAGGGTCGCCTGAACAATCTTACCATCGGCTTCTGCGGTGATCTTAAATTCGGCAGAACGGTTCATTCCCTGATTGAAGCGCTGGTTCGTTATACCGGCATTAAAATTGTATTAATCTCCCCGGAGGAGCTTCGTCTCCCGGATTACATCCGTGATGATGTGCTGCGGGCGAACAATGTTCCATTTGAGGAAGTTATTAAAATGGAAGATGTTCTCCCGAAGCTGGATGTTCTTTATATGACCCGTGTCCAGAAAGAACGTTTCTTCAACGAGGATGATTACATCCGCATGAAGGATTTCTATATTCTGGATCAGTCCAAAATGGATCTTGCTTCTCCGGAAATGCTGGTTCTGCATCCGCTGCCGCGTGTCAATGAAATCTCCGTTGACGTGGATAATGACCCGCGCGCTGCTTACTTTAAACAGGTTCAGTACGGTGTTTATGCACGTATGGCCCTGATTCTGACGCTGCTGAACATCAAAGTCGATTAAGAAAGGAGCATCTTTCGCTATGCTGAACGTAGGACGTATTGAAGAGGGCTTCGTGCTCGACCATATTAAAGCAGGAAAGGCTATGACCATTTACCATGATCTGGGACTGGACAAGCTGGACTGTACCGTAGCCATTATTAAAAATGCCAAAAGTGAAAAAATGGGAAAAAAGGACATTCTGAAAGTTGAGTGTTCGGTTGATAAGATGGATCTTGACATCTTAGGCTTTATCGATCACAATATCACTGTCAATGTCATTAAAGACGGCGAGATTACGGAGAAAAAAGAACTTCATCTGCCGAAACAGGTGGTTGATGTGATTAAATGTAAAAACCCGCGCTGTATCACCTCTATTGAGCAGGGATTAAAACATGTCTTTATCCTGGCTGACCCGGAAAAAGAGGTTTACCGTTGCAAATACTGTGATGAGAAGTATACAGGAAACAGAAATAAATAAGAGCTGTACGGCAAAGCGCCCGGAACCACGTTCGGTTTCGGGCGCTTTCTTTTATCTTTCCTATGCAGTTTTTGCTTCTTTCGAACCGAGGCACACAATCAGCCAGCCGATGAAGGCCGCAAGAGATGCGCAGATCAGCATCGCGCCAACACCGGCTGCATCGATAAGCCAGCCGCCAAACAGGGAGCTCATTACATTTCCTGCGGTGATGGTCATCGCCATATATGCCTGTCCTTTAATCGAATCCTGCGGCTCCATGATGCCGTCCACGTAATAGACGCAGGCGACGTTGATCAGCGCCCAGCCGAACATCTGGAACGGCTGAACAGCGTAGTATGTCGGAATATTAAAGGCCAGGAAGGTTCCTATGCTTTTCAGGACAAAAAACAGTCCGGAGAGACGGAACCAGAAAACACTGCTCTTCTTTTTCAGCAGATAGCCGAACAGAAACATCGTTGGCAGCTCGGAAACTGCAGAGATGGTCATCGCATTTCCCATCTCACCGCTGCCACCACCTTTTGCCATTGCAATCTGATAATTGAAGCTGTTAATCAGGCTATGTGACATAAAGATCAGAATGCAGCCAAGCAGTACTACCACGAAGGACGGATACCGTTTCAGAAAATCGACCGGACCGGCTGCTCCTGTCTCTTCTTTTTCTGCTTCTGCTTTTTTCCTGTCCTTTTTAAACGGAAAGCGAAATACACAGATGAGGAAAAGAATGGTCAGTGCGATAGCCCAGATCGGAATCATGTCTGCTCCAAAGGATGCGGTCAGCCGGCCGAGCAGCCATGATGCAATCGCATATGCAACGGAACCCATGCCGCGCCCGATTCCGTAATCAAGTTCCTCTCCCTGGCGGATCGTCTCCATACCAAGAGAATTAACGAACGGAATCATCAGCATCAGCATCGTAATGCTTGCGCCGTACAGCAGTGTCCTTACCACCATAGAACTGCTTTCTGCCGTTGCAGCAAGGGAAATGATAAGAACAAGCTGAATCAGGTTCGCTCCAAGGAGCATTGTTCGTACGGACGGGCTTTCCGGCCGATCTGCGTAGGATGCCAGCGCAGGCTGCAGAACCGCTGACACGATACAGCCAACTGCCGTCAGAAGGCCGATTTGTGTGTTTGTGAAGCCTTTTTCAAGAAGATAGACGCTGGCATACCCCATCAGTGCCGCGTATCCCATCCAGTAGCAGCCTTGAATCGTGCCGTAGCGCACGGACAGGTGTTTTTTCATGTTTTTGTCCCCCTTTTTCTACAACTTTTCCCTTATCGTAGCGTATTCTACAGAAAATGGCAACTCAAAATCAACAATAAAACTATTTAGATTTTTTTCGAAATGCTTATTGACTTTTCGCTTTCCATGTGATAAAAAGTATTTAGATGAATTTCTAATTAATTTGCATTCATACTGCCGGAAAGGAGGTTTCCATGGCATTCGCAGAAACGTTTAAAGCTCTCTCCGATCCTGTCCGGCGAAGGATTCTGGAGCTTCTGAAAAACGAAAGACTTTCTGCCGGGGAGATCGGATCGCACTTTGATATGGCAGGTGCAACCATCTCCTACCATCTCGGTATTCTGAAAAAAGCAGATCTTGTGCTGGAATCCCGGGAGAAAAATTTTATTTATTATGAACTCAACACTTCCGTCCTGGAAGAAATCATGCTCTGGATTTCAGAGCTCAAAGGAGGCACTTCTGATGTGGAAAAAATATAAAACAACACTGATTCTGACAACACTCATTTCTCTTTTTCCGATGGTGATCGGACTTCTGCTCTGGAATCGCATGCCGGACACCATTGCCACCCATTTTGGCACAAACAACGTCCCCAACGGCTGGAGCAGCAAAACGATGGCAGTGATCGGTATTCCTCTGTTTCTTGCCGCTCTGCAGATTTTTACCGCTGTTCTCACTTTTTCTGATCCGAAGCGGCAGAACATCGGCCCGAAGATGATCCGTCTTGTTCTGTGGATCATACCTGTAACCTCCCTGATAATCTGCTGCTCCATCTACGCAAACGCAGTCGGCATCGCAGTTGATATCGGTTTTGTTAGCAATGGGATTGTCGGCCTTCTCTTTATTCTCATCGGCAATTACATGCCAAAATGCAAACAGAACTACACAACCGGCATCAAGGTTCCATGGACCCTTCACAGTCAGGAAAACTGGAACCGCACTCACCGCCTCGCCGGCTGGGTTTGGATCATCGGCGGCGTTGCCATGATCGTAAACAGCTTTCTGCAGCTTGAATGGATTTTATTTCTCACGATCGCAGCGCTGGTTTTGATTCCGATCGGATATTCCTTTCTCCTGTTTCAGAAAGGAATCTAAACCCGGAGAATTTTTTATAAGAAAATTCAACGAAGTTTCCTGTTTAAAAAAGCTTCTGTTCTTCCCTTTTTCCGGGAGGAACAGAAGCTTTTTTATTTCGCGATTTTTATATCTATAAGGAAATGATTCCTATTTTTATACTTATTCTACTGGATGCAGATTTTTCAATGATACATCAAGAATCGGTGCAGAATGCGTCAGTGCACCGCTGGAAACATAGTCTACGCCGGTGTCGAGGATCGTGGCGATATTTTCTTTTGTCACATTTCCGGAGCACTCGGTTTTTGCTCTGCCGTTGATGACGGCTACCGCCTCTTTCATCTGCGCCGGAGTCATATTGTCGAGCATGATAATGTCGGCACCTGCATCTGCTGCTTCGCGGACCATATCAATATTTTCGCACTCGACTTCAATCTTGCGCACAAACGGAGCATAATCGCGTGCCATCTCGATCGCTTTTGTGACACTGCCTGCAGCTCCAATATGGTTGTCCTTTAACAGAACGCCATCGGACAGATTGTAGCGGTGATTCTGGCCGCCACCGATTTTGACTGCATACTTTTCAAAAATACGCATATTCGGGGTCGTTTTTCTGGTATCGAGAAGGGTCGTTTTGGAACCTTCGAGCAGCTTCGCAACGCTTCTCGTATACGTTGCGATTCCGCTCATCCGCTGCAGATAATTGAGCGCGGTTCTCTCACCGGACAGCAGAACACGGATATCGCCGTTTACGGTTGCGAGCAGATCGCCTTTTTTGACTTCATCGCCGTCTTTCACATACGGAATAATCTCGGTTTTCTCATCGAGCAGAGTAAATACTCTTGCAAATACTTCCATACCGGCAATGACGCCGTCCTGTTTGCAGAGAAGCTGTACCGTTCCCTGGCAGGCTTCTGGCATGACAGCATTCGTGGTTACATCTTCACTGGAGATATCTTCCTGCAGTGCCAAAAGCAGCAGATTATCCACATTTAGTGTTCTTGTGATTGGATTCATATTCATCTTCCTTTCTGATCGCATCCCAGATGCTCTCTTTGCAGCGTTCTGCATATTCTTCCATATTCTGGTAATCTTCTTTTCTAATATCGTACCGTTTTGCAAGGAGCTTCCATTCATCTTCCTTCGGCTCCGTTGCCGTTTCTTTGCGGTCTGCGTTCTCTGTAAGACCCTCTGCGGCCCATTCGGCAGCCATCTTCTTTGCCGCGCGTTCTGCGAATACAAGGCTCTCCAGCAGAGAATTGCTTGCCAGACGGTTTGCACCGTGCACGCCGTTGCAGCTCGTCTCACCTGCTGCGTACAGATGATCCATCGTCGTTTCGCTATTGCTGTCTACCTTGACGCCGCCCATAAAGTAATGCTGTGCCGGTACAACCGGAATCGGTTCTTTCGTGATATCATATCCCTCTTCCAGGCATTTCTGGTAAATATTCGGGAACCGTTCTTTTACATCGAGCGGAATCGTTTTCAGGGAAAGCCATACGTGCTTCGTGTGGTCCTTTTCCATCTGGCGGTGGATCTCACGGGATACCACGTCACGCGGCTGCAGTTCATCGGTGAAACGCTCGCCGTTTTTATCGAGCAAAACAGCGCCCTCTCCGCGGACAGATTCGGAAATCAGGAAACGGCGGCCTTTCTTTTGGGAATACAGCGTTGTTGGATGAATCTGTACGTAATTGACATTTTTCAGTGCTACGTTCCTGTGGATTGCAATTGCAAGTGCATCTCCGGTCAGATGCGGGAAGTTCGTGGAATTATCGTAAATTCCGCCGATGCCACCGCATGCCCAGATCACATCCCTGGCATAAACCGTAATCAGCTTTCCTTCTTCATCCCGGATCAAAACACCCTCGCAGACATTTTTGCTGGAAAGAATATCACACATTTCCGTGTGCACAAGAAGCGTCACGTTCGGCAGCTTTTTTACCTGCGCGAGAAGCTTGCTCGTAATCTCCTTTCCGGTTACATCGTCGTGGAACAAGATGCGATTGGTAGAATGTGCGCCTTCTTTCGTATAGCAGAGTTCCCCGTTTTCATCGCGGCGGAAATCCACACCCCAGGCGATAAGCTGATTGATGACATTTCGGGAAGAACGGATCATAATGTCGACGGATTCCGGCGTATTTTCATAGTGCCCGGCATGCATCGTATCTTCATAGAACGCATCGTAATCGCTCTCGTTTTTCAGAACACAGATACCGCCCTGTGCGAGGAAGGAGTCGCTGTCCTCGGTATCTGCTTTTGTTATCATCAGAATATCGGCTTTCTGGGGCAGATGAAGTGCCGCAAAGCATCCTGCCACACCACATCCTACAATCACTGCATCATAATACTTTTTCATTTCATTTCCTCTTTTCCGCTTCTGCGTTCTGCTTATTTTGTTACTTTGCAAGCTCGAGCATTCTTAACAGCGGCGCATGTGCGTCTGAAATTTCCTGTTCGCTTAACAGAACTTCATTCTCCTCATTTTCCAGTGCTTCTATTAATTTGTCCAATATCACTTTTTTCATATTTGGGCAGATCTGCGTATTTCCCACTGCATAAAACTTCTTATCCGGGCAGCGCTTTTTCAGCTCTGCGAAAACGCCAAGCTCGGTTGCAACGAGAAACTCGGTATCTTCACTTGCCTCGGCATATTTGATGATGCCTGCGGTGCTTCCGACATAATCGGCAAGTGCAACGACTTCACTTCTGCACTCCGGGTGAACGAGAAGCTTTGCCTGCGGGCGCGCTTCCTTTGCAGCCTTTGCGGCTTCCGGGCGGATGGCAGCATGTACGTGGCAGAAACCGTCATTTAAGATGATATGTTTCTCCGGCACCTGCTCAGCCACATAGGTACCAAGGTGCTCGTCGGGGATAAAGAAGATGTCGTGGTTCGGCAGTTCTTTTACAATTTTCACTGCGTTGGAGGATGTGACACAGACGTCGGAATGACTTTTTAATTCCGCGGTGGAATTGACATAGCATACGACAGCCACATCCGGGTACTCTTTCCGGACTTCCTCGATTTTTTCAATCGCTGCCATGTGAGCCATCGGGCAGTCGGCATGCAGATCCGGGAGCAGTACTTTTTTGCCCGGGTTTAAGATTTTGGCGCTTTCACCCATGAAACGAACGCCGCAGAGAACGATGACACTGGCGTCCACTTTCGTCGCCATGTCGCTTAAGTAATACGAATCCCCGATGTAATCGGCAATTTCCTGCACCTCATCCGGCACGTAATAGTGTGCCATGATAACGGCATTTTTTTCTTTCTTTAATGTTTCCAGCTTTTCTCTTCTGGTATCCATTGGTTTTGTTTCCTTCCTATTTTTACTATCACGATTCAGAACCCTGAATAGTGATATTTTTTTAACACTTTAGCGCTTAGTATACCACAACTTTTGTCATGTGACAAGACAGTTGTAATATCCATTGTCCATTTTTTTCATGCCTTTTCCCTTCCCCGTGCTCTATAATAGGAAGTACTTGTCTAAGACATGAAAATCTGTGACGCAGTAATTCACGTTCTGCTGCGCTGAATTTTTGCATTATTTTCCGGGATTGCTATAAAAACACCCGGAAGTTTGACGGTTGAATAATGATCTACAAAAAAAAAACGGCCACAATACCCATATTTACTGGGTTTGTAACCGTTTTATCACCATACAGCTGTCAAAGACGGGATTCTATCATTTCACCTCTGGTATCTCACTATTTACCATTTCTTCCGCCGTATCTTCTTCTATTTCTGTCCTTGTCACCTGTTTGATATGCTTTTTTTTCAGATGCAGATATACGAATTCCCGAAAAATAGTATAGAACACGGAAAGCAACGGAATGAAAACAAGCATACCTACAATTCCCATAAGGTTTCCGCCGATCGTAACTGCTGCAAGAACCCAAATCGATGGAAGCCCTACAGACTCACCCACAACATGAGGATAGATCAGATTTCCCTCGATCTGCTGCAGCACCAGAAATACTATAATAAATAAAATTGCCTGTTTCGGATTTACCATAAAGATCAAAAAGCTTCCCACTGCACACCCGATGAAGGCTCCGAAAATCGGGATCAATGCCGTAAACGCAATTAAAACTCCGATCAAAAGTGCATATGGCATCCTCAAAATGCTCAATATCACAACAAACATACAGCCAAGGATCACGGCTTCCAGACACTGACCTGTAAGAAAATTTGCAAATGTCTGATAAGTCAGAGAGCAGACTTTAAGAAAAGCATCTGCTTTTTCCTTTGGAAGAAAAGCGAAAAATACTTTTCGAATCTGCACCTGCAGCGTTTCCTTCTGAAAAAGGACATAGCAGGCAAAGGAAAATGCAACAAAAAAGGCTGCCAATCCACTAACTATGGAACCCACTGCTGACATTGTGATATTCATCATATTTCCTGCACCATTTCCAAGCAGGCTTATCCCCCACTTGATCGCCTGATCCGGATTAAACTGTACCTGATCTACAAGCTTCATGATTTCCTGGTTATTATGGGAAAACTCCCGGATCCAGCTTTGCATCTGCGGAATAAAATCAGCGATACTCATCATCAGGGTTCCTATTGTCCGCGTAAGCTGCGGAATCACACCAAACATCACCAGTACAATCACGCCAACCGCAAATACGATCGTGAGGAACAGGCTTATCGGTCTTGCCAGTTTTTCGACTATCTTATTTTCTTTTTTTGCCCTTCCAAAAATTTTCTTTTCCAAAAAGCTCATTGGCACGTTGGTCACAAATGCGATCGCTCCGCCAAGTACAAATGGAAATACGATCCCCCATATTGCTTTCAACACATCGAGTACCACATTAAACTTCCACAGTGCGACCACAAGAAATGCTGTAAACACAATAAGTTCCCGGATTTTTTTTACAGATTTTTTACTTATATCCACTATCATTCTCCTCTTTTTCTTAATTTCATGCGTATCCATTTAAGCAACTGAATAATCGGAAAACTTGCAAACGCAAATTTTCAAACTTAAATTACTCCCCTTTATTAGACCTAATCGTATAACAGAATCGGTACCTCTGTCAAGATTTTTGAAATTATATTTAAAGTGTAATAAGATATAGTCGCCATTTTCTTTCTTGCCTTTTCCCTTCCCTATGGTCTATAATAGAAAGTACTTGTCTAAGATACGAAATTGCTGATAAAGGAGCATTCTATATGAACAAAAAGGAAATTGCTGAAATTAAAAAACTGTTTACCCCATCCCACTGTGCGATCACGCGAATCTGCGGATGCTATGTGGATGCGGAAAAGAATATTAAGACAAAATTAAAAGAAGCGTTTCTCTCTCTCGAAGAGGAAGAAATGTTTAAATATTTTAAGATTTTTAAAAGCACCCTCTCCGGTACCATCGGAAAGAATCTGCTGAATATGGAGTTCCCGCTCTCCCAGGAAAGTGAGAGCGGCACACAGGAGTTTCTCTTAAAACTCCGCAACAGTGAGCTGAAGGACGAAGCGCTGATTGATGAATTTTATGAAAAGGTAATGGCGGATTATCTCTATCCGGAAAACTACTATATTATTCTGATCCATGGTGCCTACGATGTACCGGGACGCGCTTCGGATAATCTGGATATGGACGATGCTTCCGATTACGTCTATGAATTTATCCTCTGCAGCATCTGCCCGGTAAAACTCGACAAACCGGGCCTCTGCTACAATGTGTCCCACAATACGATTGAAAACCGCGTGCAGGACTGGGTGGTCGGCGCACCGGAAAACGGTTTTCTCTTCCCGGCCTTCACAGACCGCAACACGGATATCCACAATCTGCTGTATTTCACGAAAAACGCAGAGATGGATCAGCCGGACTTTCTCGACCACTTCCTGGGCTGTCAGGCGCCACTCTCCGCGAAATCCCAGAAAGAAACGTTTCAGTCTATTATAGAAGAAACTCTCGATTCCGCCTGTGATTTTTCTACTGTTATGACCATTCAGGAGAACTTAAATACCATGATTGAAGAGCGGAAAGACGATCCGGAACCGGTGGTGCTCGATAAACACGAGGTAAAACGTCTGCTCGCCAGCAGCGGCGTACCGAATGAACAGCTTGACGAGTTCGACGAGAAGTACGAATCCATTGCGGATGAGAAAGCAAGCTTCGTTGCCTCGAACGTGGCCAGTACACGGAACTACGAGATCCGCACCCCGGATGTTATCATCAAAGTCAGCCCGGAAAAGGCCCAGCTCATCGAAACCCGTATGATCGACGGAACACCGTATATTCTGATCGAGGCAGCCGATGAAGTGGAAATCAACGGAATTCTTTTAAAACCGTCACGGCCATCCGATGCGGATGATACCGAATTTTAACAACCAAATGACAGCGAGTCTTTCTCATTGTCCGAAAAAAAAAGCGGCAGTCCCAGACAAAAGGGCTGCCGCTTTTTCTTCCTTTTATTTATGCTTAGCAGAGTGCTTTTCCAAGTACAATGCATGCTGCCTCAGCTTCATCATCTGGCGCGTCTGCGCAGATCACGCTGTCGCATACCAGCTCGGCGCCATCATTTTTGCAGCTTTCTTCCCAGGTGCGCATCCACTCGCCGTCTCCCCATCCATAGGAACCGAACAGAGCGATTTTCTTTCCGGAGAGTTTGGATTCACATGCGGAGAACATTGGCTCGAACTCGGTATCTTCCAGCTCTTCTGCCCCCATAGCCGGGCATCCGAAAGCGATTGCATCGTATGCATCTACATCATCCGCAGAGAAATCTGCGCAAGTCAGAACAGAAACTTCTGCGCCTGCCTCTTTTGCTCCCTCTGCTACTTTCTGTGCCATCATTTCTGTGTTGCCGGTTCCACTCCAATAAACTACTGCTACTTTGCTCATGTTTCAAATCCTTCTTTCTTTATTTTCTGATTCCGGGGGATTTTTCTTTCCCCGATCCTACTGCCCTTTTTATGGTATGCAGGATTTTATGTTAAACAGCTACGGTGAGCTGTAAAACGCTTCTTCCCTGCTTCCAGAGACGCAGATACACGTTTCTGCATTTCTGATAGCGCTGAAATGTTTTCTGTGTTTCGCACTCATTGCAATAGACCTTCCAGCATCCCTTGCATTTATAATTGTGGCCTTTGTTCTCAATAAAACCGATCACATCACCGAGCGGATAGTCGAGAAACACACCGATCTCATGCGGAAATCCTTCTTTACACTCTGCCACCCGGGTTTTTAGGCGATTCAGTGCATAAGCAATGTCTGTATTTTCATATCCATAGGATTTTAAAAACGCTGCATTCTCCGGATTTTCCAGCTCCTTCTGGAGAAGCCCTTCACGGTACACATAGACCAGTGCTCTCGTCTCATGCTCCCGCAATACAAAGATGCGAATTCCTTTTGGTTCCAGACAGGCACTCCAGTATGAAATCTGATCTTCCAGTTCTTCTTTGGATGAAAATGTCATATTACATAAATTTGCGGCTTTGATGGAAGCCAGCGTTGCCGAACAGTGTTCGATCAAAAATCTCTCAATCATGCCTTTTACGTCTCCTTCTTACATTGCTGCTGCGCAGTGCTCATCTAATACCGAGCGAAGTGCGGTGGCACTGCTGGTATGGATTCTTGCGATCGGAATATTGTTTTTCTTTGCTTCCTGGGAAGCAGTGATCACCATTTTGTGGGATACGGTGTTGGTAAAGAGAATCATCAGATCCGGATTCCCGATTTTTTTCTTAACGGAGCCATGCTCTTTCGGGAACACCTTTGCTTTACATCCATAGTCTTTACAGATATCTGTATATTGACACACCATTCTTTCATTTCCACCGATAATTACGACACTCATCTTCTCTACCTGCCTTTCTGTTGTTATCTTATGCTACTTGAAATTAGTTTATTCTAACTCCTGTGTTTTAAGAAAGAATCCCTCTACCGGGATCCCGTATGATTTTTGGTTTTATCCGTTGTACTTTAGTTAGCTACATCTAACTGTTGGGTATATCATACCGTTTTTGTCGGATTTTGTCAAGGATATCCTGCAAATTTTTCCGGCTTTTCTTGAGAAAATTGTATCATTTTCTTTTTCACATCACGCTGGTGAAAGAATATTCGCAATGGAAGCAGAGGCTTTCCCTGCTTTTGTTAAAAAGCCGCTGGAATCTTAAGAAGAAGACTCCAGCGGCTTTCCCGTTGCTATTCTGTTCTGTTTTTTATACCGGCTCGTCCAGCAGGTTACCCATACTCTTTAAGCCAATGTAAAGAGTAGATGTATTGTGAAGCAGTGCGGAAGTGGTTGGCTGTAAAATGCCGCCCACGCCGAGCAGAATCAGTCCGGCATTGAACGTAACGATAAAGCGGTAATTCTTATGAATCCGTTTCATCAGACGGTTGCTCAGCATACGAAGCACCAGAATTTCTGCCAGATCGTCTGCGGCAACGGTGATATCCGCGATCTCACGCGCAATCTCTGCGCCCTCGCTGATGGCGATTCCAACGTCTGCGGCAGAAAGTGCCGGTGAATCGTTAATACCGTCACCGATCATAATGACTTTACGTCCCTCTGCTTTTTCTTTCTCCACAAAGTTTGCCTTATCCTCCGGCAGTACCTCAGCATAGTACTCGTCCACGCCGACCTTCTTCGCGATCGCTTTTGCCGTGCGCTCGCTGTCTCCGGTCATCATGACGATCTTTTTCAGACCTGCTTTTTTCAGCTGACGGATAATTTCGGCCGCCTCCGGACGAAGCGGATCCTCAATGCAGATAACTGCTGCAAGTACACCTTCTAAGGCAAGATAGAGATGAGAATACTCCTCCGGCAGATGACGGAACTTCTCTTCCATTCCTTCCGGAATGATACTGTTCTCATCCTCAAATACGAAGTGATAACTTCCAATAATCGCTTTTTCTCCATTGATCGTTGTAGAAATACCGTGTGCAACGATATATTCTACTTTGGAGTGCATCTCCTCGTGATCCAGATGTTTCTCTTTTGCCGCGTCTACTACGGCTTTTGCCATGGAATGCGGAAAATGCTCTTCCAGGCAGGCTGCGATGCGCAGAAGCTCATCCGGGCTCTTTGTTTCGCTGAAGGATACCACCTCTGCTACGGTCGGCTGCGCTTTTGTCAGTGTTCCGGTCTTATCGAAAACGATCGTATCCGCTTCCGCCACAGCCTCCAGGAATTTACCGCCCTTTACGGTGATCTTGTGCTGGTTTGCCTCGCGGATTGCAGAGAGAACGGAAATAGGCATGGCAAGTTTTAACGCACAGGAGAAGTCTACCATCAGAATAGAGAGTGCTTTCGTTGCATTTCTGGTCAGAAGATACGTCAACGCCGTTCCGCCAAGGGAATACGGTACAAGACGGTCTGCCAGATGCTCTGCCTTGCTCTCCAGTCCGGATTTCAGTTTCTCGGACTCTTCGATCATCGCGGTAATCTTCTCGTAACGGCTGGATCCGCCGGTCTGCTTCACAAGAATGGTAAGCTCGCCCTCCTCAAGAACCGTTCCCGCATAGACAACGGAACCTAAGGTACGGCGTACCGGAACAGATTCTCCGGTCAGAGAAGCCTGGTTTACCATACCCTCGCCGTTGGATACCTCGCCGTCGAATGGAATCAGATTTCCCATATGTACGACAATCTCGTCGCCCGCAACAATTTTTTCAGACGGAACGAGAATTTCCTGGCCGTCTTTTTTCAGCCATACCTTTCCGACGTTCAGCGACATGCTGCGTGCCAGATCTCCGACGGATTTTTTATGCGTCCATTCCTCAAGCAGCTCTCCTACGCCGAGCAGGAACATGACAGAGCCTGCGGTTCCATAGTCGCCGCGGAGCATCGAAACACCGATTGCGGTTGCATCAAGAACCGGAACTTCGATCTTTCCCTGTGCCAGTGTCTGGATTCCTTTCCAGATATATTTTACGGAAACAACCGTAGTATAGATGGCACGGATCGGTGCCGGAAGAAGCCATTTTCTTCCAAAGTGGTAAATCACTTTGCTGATCAGCTTTTCCTGATATTCGTTGTTTAACGCTCTGCCGGAGCTCTCAAGCAGTCCGGTCGGCAGCTCTACTTCCTCGTAGTGGAAGAGCTGTATCATCCGAATCACAGCGGCTCGTTCTCCCTCGTAACAGATCACGGCATCGCCGGTTCTGTCATATACCTTCGCGAAAGATACCTGGTTCTGATTCTGCAGATAGTACAGCAGTGTCTCTGCCTGTACGGAGGACATGCGCTTCTGTGCCAGATGGATTCGGATTCTGCCTCTGCTTTCGTGTTTAATATAAAATTTCAAATCTTATGCCTCCTAGAAAAACACCTGCAGAGAATTCTGCAGGCGTTTTGTTTTTTCCGTATGAATACGACGTAAATCAGATGTTGCTGTGTACAGCTTATGCCTCAACCGTATCCTCTGCTTCTGCTTCAACAGCTTCCTCTGCTGTCTCTTCAGCTACATCCTCTACTGCCTCTTCTGCTGCTTCACGCTCTTCGTTGATCTGTTTTGCGTCAGCATAGATGTCCTCCGCATTCTCCTGGATGGTCGTTACCGTATCCATAACAACTTTCTTTGCACGAAGAACAGCTGCGGTGCAGTTGGTGTAAAGTTTTTTCGCATCCTTGCTGGACAGTGCTTTGATACCTGCTGTTCCGAATAATACTCCTGCTGCGAAAAGTCCTGGATGTTTTAAATCTTTGATTGTCATATTACATTTCCTCCTATTGTTAAAATAAATTTTTCCTGAATTTTACATTTTCCCCCGCTGTGGTTCACAGTATAGCACTCACCTGCTCGGTTAGACAATACGTACAGTTCTTTTTGATAATTATTTTCATTAAAACAGGGAAAACGGAAGGAATTTTCACCCGTTTTCCCCGTTTTTCAGCCTTCCACCGCTGAAACAATCACATTTTCAATATCCTGATTCTGAATATAGCCCTTTGCCTTCAGTCCGGATTTCATCACGTCCATCCACATCTCTCCGCTTAAGCGGCAGATGGTATGATCGCTCAGTTCTACGGTACAGCCCTGATCTTTGAAGCATTCTTCTCCACAGGCAATCTTGTAAAAATTTTTGCGGCTGATTGCACCGATGCTCTCCAGTGTATTCACCATGCGATACACCGTAGCAGGCCCGATGCTGCTGTCTTTCTGCAGAGCTTTATAGTAAATTTCTTTACAGCAGGAGCACTCCTCTTCCAGGATAATATCGAGCAGAATCCGTCTCTGTCTGGTTATTCTGCATCCCTGTTCCCGGAGCTTCTGAATAATCAGTTCTCGCTTCATCTGTGTTCTGTGATAATTTCTGGCTTCATGCTTTGTCTGTTCCTGCGGCATACGTTCTACCTCCTGATGATGATTCCTGTCCTGTCAGTCGCAATGTCCCTTGCACTGCCCGCAGTTACCACCACAGCTTCCCTTGCCACTTTTTTTATCTTTAATCATACTGCGTACTGCAAGTCCTACCAGACCAACAACGACTACAAGTGTGATAAAAGTTCCCATAGAAACAACTCCTTTCTTTTCAAAAGAGTCCGCATCCTGCAGCGGATGCCGGATACGGACTCTTCATCAGATACATGTTCTCTATCTGTCACAGCAATTATTTGCTGAACATTTTGTTGGTGGAAACGCTCAGAGTTGCGCTCTCTTTGTAAGGTCTTACCAGCAGATATACAAATCCAATGATGAGCAGAACAGCAACTACCGTTCCGATTCCAAAACCGCCGCCGATGAACAGGTTACCGATCTGATAAATGCACAGGGATACAACATAGGCAAGCAGTGTCTGATATCCGATTGCAGTAAAAAACCATTTGGTATTGTTCATCTCACGTTTGATTGCACCCATTGCTGCGAAGCACGGTGCGCACAGAAGGTTGAATACCAGGAAGGAATAAGCTGCTACCGTAGATAAGCTTCCTGCGAGCTGTCCCCAGATCTCGGCGCCGTCTTCTGCAACTTCACCAAAGCCGAACAGGATACCGAAGGTACCAACAACGTTCTCTTTTGCGATCAATCCGGAAACAGCTGCAACAGCCATCTTCCAGTCGCCCCATCCAAGAGGTGCAAACAGAGGAGCGATCACGCTTCCGATGGAAGCCAGGATACTGTCATTTAACTGCTCAGCTTCCAGCATTCCGAAGGATCCGTCAACCCATCCGAAGTTCATCAGGAACCACAGAACGATGGTAGACATCAGGATGATCGTACCGGCTTTTTTGATGAAAGACCAGCCACGCTCCCACATGCTGCGGAGAACGTTGCTTACCGTCGGCCAGTGGTAAGCCGGAAGCTCCATAACAAACGGAGCCGGATCGCCAGCGAACAGTTTTGTTTTTTTCAGGATGATACCGGAGCAGATGATTGCTGCGATACCAACGAAGTAAGCACTTGGTGCAACCCAGGAAGCTCCATTAAACAGAGCGCCTGCGATCAGGGCGATGATTGGAAGTTTTGCTCCACAAGGTACAAACGTTGTTGTCATGATGGTCATTTTACGGTCACGGTCATTCTCGATGGTACGGGAAGCCATGATACCAGGAACACCGCAACCACTTCCGATCAGCATCGGAATGAAGGATTTTCCGGAAAGTCCAAATTTACGGAAGATACGGTCCATGATGAATGCAACACGCGCCATGTAACCGCAGGACTCCAGAAATGCCAGGAACAGGAACAGTACCAGCATCTGCGGTACGAATCCAAGTACGGCACCAACACCGGCAACAATACCATCCAGGATCAGACCCTGCAGCCAGTCAGCGCAGTGGATCGCGTTCAGCAGATTTTCAATGGCCGGCGGAATGATCTCTCCAAAGAGTACATCGTTGGTCCAGTCCGTTACAAAAGTACCTACTGTTGTGACAGATACATAATATACAACCCACATAACAACTGCAAAGATCGGAAGTGCCAGCCAGCGGTTAGTTACGATCCGGTCGATCTTATCCGATGTTGTCATGGCGTTTTTCTTGTTCTTTGTGACACAGTCACCGATGATGCTGGAAATATAAACGTAACGCTCGTTTGTAATAATACTCTCGGTATCGTCATCAAATTTGTCTTCCAGCTGTTTGATCTCGGCAGATACATCCGGAACGGATTTCATCTGCTCTGTGATCTTATCATCTTTCTCCAGAAGTTTGATTGCAAAGAAGCGTTTCTGCTCATTTACAATATCACTTCCGAGTTTGCTCTCAACGGTGCGGATGACTGCCTCCACATCCTTGTCAAACTCATGAACCGGTACAGCAGCACCTTTTTTCTGTGCAATCTGCACTGCTTTATCAGCAGCTTCTTTGATTCCGGTTCCTTTCAGAGCAGAGATGGTTACAACTTCACAGCCCAGCTTTTTCGCCAGTTTGTCGATATGTATTTTGTCTCCGTTCTTCTCAACAATATCCATCATGTTGACAGCCATGATCACCGGAATACCAAGTTCCATGATCTGTGTGGACAGATACAGGTTACGCTCAATGTTGGTACCATCTACGATGTTCAGAATCGCATCTGGTCTTTCATTAATCAGGTAATTTCTGGCTACCACTTCCTCCAGTGTATACGGAGATAAAGAATAGATACCCGGAAGGTCCATGATGGTGACATCTTTGTGGCCTTTGAGCTTTCCTTCTTTTTTCTCGACGGTTACACCTGGCCAGTTTCCTACGAACTGGTTGGAGCCTGTCAGTGCATTGAACAATGTTGTCTTACCGCAGTTCGGGTTTCCTGCGAGTGCAATCTTAATTGCCATTTTTCCCATGCCCCTCTTTCTTTGATTTTTACTGATTTTAATAACTTCACAAGCCTTACCAATATTGGCTACAGCTTGCTTTTGTTAGCATCCGCTAACAAGCAGACAAAAAAATTTACTCTACTTCAATCATTTCGGCATCTGCTTTTCTTAAGGATAATTCGTATCCTCTGACGGTTACTTCGACCGGATCGCCGAGCGGAGCAACTTTGCGCACGAATACGTCAACACCCTTGGTGATTCCCATATCCATGATTCTTCTTTTGACCGGACCGGAACCGTTGAGTTTTACAACTTTAACGGTTTCTCCTACGGAAGTCTCTTTTAAAGTCTTCATCTTCTCTCCTTCTTTCCTATCAAATCAGGATTTTGGCTGCCATATCTTTTCCAACGGCTACCCTGGAATCTTTCACATTCACGATGAGATTGCCGTCGATTTCCGATACGACTGTCACGTTTCCGCCAACGACGAAGCCAAGATTTTCAAGAAATCTTCTGGTCTCTTCTTTTCCGCCAACTTTTCTGATTGTGTAACATTCGCCTGGATTTGCCATCGTTAAAGGCATAGTCAATTACCTCCTGTGTATGATAATGAGTTTCATCTCTATTTCAGTTGTTAGTATATGCTAACGTACGTTAGATGTCAACTGCTTTTTTACTATTTTTTTGTATTTTTTTCTGAAATTTACTCCGTTACTGAGAAAAAGCCTTCGTTAAGGGCCCTGTTTTTTTGAAAAATAAGGCAGAACAGAGAAATTTCGTATCTACCTGTTCTGCCCTTTTTGCTTTCCATTTTTTTTTACAAACGGTACATCATCTTATGCCATTTTGCACCGCCATGCGTCGAGTCGGAAAGTTCGATATATTCGTATCCGATCCTTTTGTAGAATGGAATCATATGATCCTTGCATGTAAGAACAACGGCTTTTTTGTCACGCTCTCCTGCGCTTTTTACCATATGACGCATCAGTGCTTCTCCAATGCCCTGTTTCTGGAACTTCGGATTGACGTCCAGTCCGAAAATCATCTGATAATCGCCGTCCGGGTTGTGCAGCGTGGCGTCATGGTAGAGTGCATCCGCCAGATAATCGGTATCCGCACAGCAGCCATTGCAGAAGCCTGCGATTTCGCCATCTTCAGTTTCCGCTACAAAAAAGCTGTTTTTGCAGGTTTTGTACCGCTCCATGAAGTCTTCATAACCTGCCGCCTCGGCAGCCGGGAAACATAGCGCCTCCACCTCGGCTACCTTTTTCAGATCTTCCTCTTTTACCGGACGGATCGTATACTTTACTTTTTGTTTTAAATAGGGCTTCAGTCCCGCAACGACTTCTTCCACCGTTCCATCCACGAACGGATTCTTCAGTCCGGCCAGCTCCAGCAGTGCAAAATATCCTTTGCTTCCGCCTGCCTGGCAGAGACGGTAATAATCGCCCCACGCCTTTTCCGGCTCTTTTTTGAAACGCTCAAAGAACTGGAAAGCACAGATCTGTGCCAGCGCATAATCAATATAATAGAACGGGTTCACAAAGATATGCTGCTTCTGCATCCAGAAACCGCCCTCCTCGAGGAACTTGTGGCCGTCATAATTTCTCCATGGCATATAGGTCAGCTCTAACTGATGCCAGATCGCACGGCGCTCCTTGGCCGTCATGCCGATATTTTCAAATACCTTATGCTGGAACTCATCCACACATACCATGTACGGAATCACTTCCAGCGCGCTCATCAGGTGCGCATAACGGTAATCATCTGCTTTCTCTCCAAAGAATGCATTCATCCAGGGGTATGCGAAATGCTCCATTGTCATCGAGTGAATCTCCGCCACCTCGCTTGTCGGGAATACCATATCCATAAACGGAATCTGTTTTGCCGCTGTATACGCCTCGAACGCATGGCCCGCCTCATGAGTCAGAACATCAACGTCCGCGCTCGTACCATTAAAATTGGAGAAGATGAACGGCGCCTTGAACGTATTCAGAAATGTGCAGTAACCGCCTGTCTGTTTTCCCGGCTTCGTCTCCAGGTCAAACAGCTCATGCTCCACCATAAAATCAAAGAACTCACCCGTCTCTTTCGACAGCTCATGGTACATCTTCTGCGCCTTCGCAACCAGTTCCTCCGTCGTTCCTTCCGGAACCGCGTTTCCTTCCGGGAAAATCAGCTCCTCATCGTAATAATGCAGCCTGTCCACTCCAAGCCGTTTCTCCTGCTCCTTCCGAAGCTCCAGGCAGAGCGGTACAATCTTCTCCTTCACCTGCGCACGGAACTTTGCAACATCCTCCGCCGTATAATCGTATCTTCCATAGCTCAGGTAAATAAATTCAATGTAAGAAGAAAATCCCAGCTTCTTCGCAATTTTATCGCGCAGCGGAACCATCTTGTCATACAGCGCATCCAGCTCCCCGGAAATCTCTTCATACAAATCTCCCCATGCCGTCATCGCCTCTTTCCGCATCTGGCGGTCCGTACTCTGCATCGCCTTCAGCAGTCCATAAAAATTACACGTTTCGCCCTTAAATTCCGTCGAAGCATTCGCCGTAATTTTACTGTACTGCTGCGTCAGATTCGCCTCTTCGATCAGATCCTCCACGATACAGTCGTCCGCTAATTTTTGGCCAACCTCCATATTCTTCACAAAAAATTCCCCGAACTCCTCTGCAAACTCTTTGATAAACGGAGACTCCAGAATCACCTTCTCTGCCTTTTGTATCAGCAGATGGATCGCCGGAATCGTCTCATTCCAGAACTGAACCTCTCCTTCATAAAACGAATCTCTGGTGTCCACCGTATATCTTACCTGCGCCACTTCCGCCATTGTCGCCCAGGCATCCTCGCGCGTTTTTTCTTCCATAAAAAGTCCGCGCAGCTCCTCATATGATTTTGCCTCTTTGAGCGCCTTCGTATACGCTCTTACTTTTTCCTGCTCTGCCTCCATGTCCGGCCTTACGTATTCAATTTCCGAAAACTTTTTCATCTTCTCTTACCTCCTTCTATTCCAGAACGCCCAGATTTTTCAACTCATGATAAACCCGGGACGCCGGCAGTCCCATCACATTATAATAGTCTCCCTGGATTCCTTTCACAAACTTTGTCCCAAACACCGTCTGAATTCCGTATCCTCCAGCCTTATCCGACCACACAGGAGCCTCCCCCTCTTTCTCAAGAGCAAGATACCCGTTTATCTCCTCCTCTGTCATCGCATAAAACTCTACATCTGTACGGTCACAGAACGATACCACACGCTTTGCGTCCCCCTCTGTTACCGCAATCGTAACTCCAGTATACACCTGATGCACCCTTCCCTGCAACTGCTGCATCATGCTTCTGGCATGTTCTATCCCTTTCGGCTTGCCAAGGATCTCCCCTTCAAAAGCCACAACCGTATCCGCCCCGATCACAACGGCATCCCCTTCGGTAATCTCCGCAACATCCAGACATTTCAGCCGTGAAAGCTCCTCCACAACCATCTCCGGTTCCGCAGACGTCACAACTTCTTCCGCCCCTGAAGCCTGAACCTTACACCGTATTCCCAACATCTCCATCAACTCTCTTCTTCTGGGTGACCCCGAAGCCAATATCACTTTCATCCTGCTGTCTCCTTTATTTTTTCTTTCATGACATGCATTTTTTTCACACCATGCAGCGATCCGCGGGAATGTGCGGCTTGCGCCGGATGGCCGGATAAAATAAGTACGCCGGGAACGAACACAATCCACTCGTGTCCGTTCCCGGCGTACTTATTTTATCCAGATGCCTGAATTTCCGTCTTAAGCAAAGCAAAACGATAAGCCGGGTTATGTCGTGTGTAATCATCTATCCAATGGAACTGTCGCCAGTCCCCTTAAGCGACCCACCTGAAAACATGACGGGCAGCCATATACGTTTTCTATTCGGTCTTGCTTCGGATGGGGTTTACATGGCTTTCTCTGTTACCAGAGAAACGGTAGTCTCTTACACTGCCTTTCCACCCTTACCAGGAAAAACCTGGCGGTATCTCTCTGTTGCACTATCCCTGGAGTCACCTCCGCCGGACGTTATCCGGCACCCTGCCCTGCGAAGCCCGGACTTTCCTCACCTGGCCCCTTTCGGTCCTGCCAGCCGCGATTACATATCTTACTTTGTCAAAAACGGAACATCAGACAGTTAATAATCTTACCACAAACTCTCTTTCTTGTCCATCCCCAAATCGCAGATCCCACAAATCCATACAAAACAGCCTTTCACACATCAAAGCAGCTTCCCCCCACAAACTCCCGCAGAATCGAATTCTTGGGAATATCCTCAATCGGCACTCCGACAAAATAATCCAAAAACTTCAACAGCCGCTTTGCCTCCTGGTACTCCGGCTCTCCCTCCTCAATCTGGAACAGCAGCGGTTCCGCATACAGCTTCAGAACCGAAAGCTCATACACCAGCGCTGAATTGAACATCACATCCGCCTTCTCCTGGTTCGGAAAAATATTCCGATCCTCGCCGCGGCGCACCGACGGCCACATCGCAATCGTCTCCTTCGCCGACGTTGCCCGCGTCCGGCTGTCGCGCACCATCCGCCGGATCAGACGTCCGTCCGTCGTCGGAATCCGGTTGTGCTCATCCACATTAATCTGCGTCAGCGCACTGATATAAATCCGGAATTTACTTTCCGAAGGAAGCGACCACGTCAGTTTTTCATTCAGCCCGTGAATTCCCTCCAGCACCAGCACATCGGTCTCCTTCATCTGAATAAAATTCCCCTTGTACTCGCGCTTGCCCGTCTTAAAATTAAAATACGGCAGTTCCACACGCTCTCCGTTCAAAAGTGCTGTCATATCCCGGTTCAAAAGCTCGATATCCAGTGCTTCCAGGCATTCAAAATCATAATCGCCGTTTTCATCCCGCGGCGTATCTACCCGGTTCACATAGTAATTATCAAGGCTGATCGGATGCGGCGTCAGACCATGCGCTGAAAGCTGGATGGAAAGCCGGTTGCAGAACGTTGTCTTTCCGGAGGAAGACGGCCCCGCAATCAGCACAAATTTAACCTGCTTTCTTTCCGCAATCTGCTCCGCAATCTTCGCAATCTTCTGCTCCTGCAGCGCCTCCGCAATCAGCATCATCTGCTGAATATTGCCCTTCGTGATGCGTTCATTTAAGTCGGCAACCGTGGAAATTCCCATCTGCTCACCCCAGCGCTCCGATTCCCGCTGCACCTGGAACACCTTCGGGGAGAGATTCGCCGCCGGCACCGTCTCCGGCGCCTTTTTCTCCGGCATCTGCAGCACAAAGCCGTCATCGTATAAATAGAGATCAAAATACTTCAGATAACTCGTATCATACGTCATAAATCCATAATAATAGTCTTCAAAATCCCCGAGACTGTACAGATTCACACGGGAGACACGGCGGTAACGGAACAAGCGGTCTTTATCCGTCATGCCATGCAGCCGGAACCGTTCTCTCGCCTCGTGCGTATCGACACTCCGCTTATAAATCGGCACCGCCTTTTCCACCTGTTCATGCATATACGCTTTTACTTCGTCCAAAAACTCCTGATTCAGCGTGATATCGCCGTCCACCGTGTAGAAAAAGCCCGAACCCGCCGAAAAATGCAGCATCACATGGCGGATCTTATCGTAGCCTCCCACATGATACACCGCTTTTACCAGCAGAAGAGAAAGACTCCTCTGATACGTTTTATGTCCGATCTCATCCTCCGTTGTCACAAATTCCAGTTCACAGTCTTTTTTCAGCTGTTTGTGCAGCTCCCGCAGCCGTCCGTCCACTTTCACAAGGACAATCGGCGCGTCCATTGTTTTTTCAAAATCCTTTGCAATCTCATAATAAGAGCAATTTTCCGGATATTCGTATCCTTTTCCATCAATTGTTACCTGAATCAATTGTAATTCCTCCTTCTTGCAAAACTTTCTGAAAATTCAGAAGTGACAGAAAAGGCGCGCCCGAAAATTACAACTGCTGAAATTTTCAGACACGCCCCTCTTGTGCAAACGCTGTCGTTACATCGTATGGAAACGCGCAAGCGCAGATTCCAGTACTGCCTCTTTTTCTTTTAATTCCCAAAGGCGCTGTGCTGCCTTTTCACTGGAGTGATCCGAAAGCTGGCGGATCAGCGTCTGGTTCTGCTCCTGCTGTTTCAGAAGGTATTCCCTCAGCACCGGATTTTCCTTTTCCAGAAGGCGCGGTCCATAGAAAAGCTCCTCCGCCTTCAGATTCTCCTTTTCCCCTGGCACTGCCCGCAGAATCGGATAATATTTTCCATCCTCCTCTACAAAATTCTCCTGTGCAAGGAAAAATCCGTGTTCCAGAAGCCATGCACGCACGCGGTCGATATCCGACTGCGGCTCCAGGATCAGCTCCCGAAAACCGGACAGCAGCGGCTCACCTTCGCTTAAAATTCTTATGGTAAGCCCGCCGCCCATGCCCGCGATGAGAAGAGAATCACCCTCTCCCGCACGCAGGGCATGGAGTCCGTCGGAAAGTCTTGTTTCTATGTAGTCCCCCATCTGGTACTGCGCAATATGCTCCCTGGCCCGCTCCAGCGGTCCGCGGTTCACATCCATGGCGATTGCGGAGGAAATCTTCTTCTGTTCCAGCAGCGCAATCGGCACATAGCCGTGATCTGTTCCCACATCGACCAGGCAGCCGCCCGGGGTGACAAACTCCGCTACCGCGGAAAGTCTTTTTGATAACTGCATTTTCCTGTCGTCCTTTTCTTCCTCGCAGATTAGTCCAGGTAATCTTTCAGCTTTCTGGAACGGCTCGGATGGCGCAGTTTACGGAGCGCTTTCGCCTCAATCTGACGGATACGCTCTCTTGTAACGTTGAACTCTTTACCAACCTCTTCGAGGGTTCTCGCACGGCCGTCATCGAGTCCGAAACGGAGACGCAGAACCTTCTGCTCACGGTCAGTCAGCGTGCTTAACACATCCTCGAGCTGCTCTTTCAGCATGGTGAATGCTGCCGCGTCTGCCGGTACCGGCACATTGTCGTCCTGGATGAAGTCACCGAGGTGGCTGTCCTCTTCCTCACCGATTGGTGTCTCGAGTGAAACCGGTTCCTGGGAGATTTTCAGGATCTCACGCACACGCTCTACAGACATGTGCATCTCCTCTGCGATCTCTTCCGGAGTAGGTTCGCGGCCTAACTCCTGCAGTAACTGACGGGAAACGCGGATCAGCTTGTTGATGGTCTCTACCATATGAACCGGAATACGGATCGTTCTCGCCTGGTCTGCAATCGCTCTTGTGATTGCCTGGCGGATCCACCATGTTGCATACGTAGAGAATTTGTATCCCTTGCGGTAATCGAATTTTTCAACCGCTTTGATGAGGCCTAAGTTACCTTCCTGAATCAGATCCAGGAACAGCATGCCGCGGCCGACATAACGTTTTGCAATGGAAACAACGAGACGAAGGTTGGCCTCTGCCAGACGTTTTTTCGCATCCTCATCGCCCTCTTCCATTCTCTGTGCCAGCTTGATCTCTTCCTCTGCGGAAAGAAGCGGCACTTTACCGATCTCTTTTAAGTACATGCGGACCGGGTCCTCAATGCTGATGCCTTCCGGAACGGAAAGGTCGATGTTTTCCATATCGATCTCTTCTTCCTCGGAAAGGTCGATGTCATCGTCGTCCAGAAGGAGAAGATCGCGGTCTGCCGCATTTGGATCCTCGGTCATATCGGAGAGGCGCAGTACGTCGATACCGCTTGCCTCCAGGTATTCAAATACCTTCTCCATCTGCTCCGCATCCAGCGGCATATCGCGGAAAAAGTCGTTGATTTCCTGATATTCCAGGACGCTCTTTTTCTTTTTGCCGTATGCTACCAGCTCTTTTAATTTTTCCATAAATTTTGCTTTATCGAACTCCATTGACTGTCCATCCTTCCATAGCTTGTATATATTCTGTCCCTGCCCTGCGAAATTAAACACGCAGAACAGAAGATTCCAGGGTTTTTCTTTGGTATCCAGGCCTCCTTAAAAAGCGAAATCCGGAAGTTCCCCTGCTTTCCACCGCTCCAGGCTCTTTTTGTCCGCCATCAGCTTCTGCAGCGCCGCCATATCGGTCACATTCATATGTGCCGACTGATACGCAATGCTGTTTTCTTTCATATTGCAGATCACATCATGCAGCGCGCGCCGTTTTTCCTCCTCTGTCTCCAGCGGGATTCTGGCATTAAAAAGGCCTGCAACTTCTTTCTGCTCCTCGGAATCAACAAACTGATTCAAAAGCTTTGCCGGATTCACCCCGCCCTCGTGATACTGCAGCACAATCATCTCTGCAATCTGGCGGTAAAGAGGTGTGGTAAAATCCTCCGGCGTAATATATTTTTCCAGTTTTCCAATGAGCGCCGGATAAGAGGTCATCCATGTCAGCATCAGCTTCTGTGCTTTTTCGACACCGCCCTCTTTCTCTTTTTTGTTTGCGGCTGTATTCCGCGGCTTGACACGCTCCGTCCTTCCGGCTCCTGATAGTGCCATCTGACCGACCTGCTTTCGCAGTACTTCGACGGCAATCCCGTATTTTCCTGCCACTGCCTCAAGATAACTGTTCCGCTCGATCTCATCCTCGATTGCAACGAGACGACGCACCGCCTCATGCAGGAAATCGGATTTGCCCTGCGGGTCGGCAAGGTCGAAATCGCGTTCCTTCATGCGGATCTCATACAAAACGCTGTTCTCCGCCTCTTCCAGACGTTTTTCGAACGCTTCGCAGCCCTCGTGCTGGATAAACTCATCCGGGTCCTTATACGGTCTCAAATTGACGACACGCGTTGTAAGACCAACCCCTTTGAGCATCGGAATCGCACGAAGCGCCGCTTTGACGCCTGCCTCATCGCTGTCATAGATCACAAGAACCTCGTCGGTATACCGTTTCATCAGCCCCGCCTGCAGCGATGTGAGTGCTGTTCCAAGAGAAGCTACCGCGTTATTGAATCCTGCCTGGTGCATGGAGATGACGTCCATATAGCCCTCGCAGATAATCAGATTTTTTCTCCGTGAAGAGCGCGCCAGATGCAGCCCGTAGAGATTGCGGCTCTTATCGAAAATCTTTGTCTCCGGCGAATTCAGGTATTTCGGCTTTCCATCCCCCATCACACGGCCTCCGAAGCCGATGACACGGCTGTTGGCATCCATGATCGGGTAAATGACACGGTTCCAGAACTTGTCCTGCATGCCATGCACCTCGTCCGCCAGAAAAAGGCCCGACTGACGCAGGATTTCATCGTCATACCCTTTTTCTTTTAAGAAACGGTACAGCAGGCTTCCATACTTATCTGAATAGCCAAGGCCGAATTTTCGAATCGTATCATCCGAAAGGCCGCGCCCCTTCAGGTAATCGTAGCCCTGTTTTCCGCGTTCGGTGTGGAGCTGGTAATAATAGAATTTCGCCGCCTGTTTGTTGATTTCCAGCAGCGTGTTCTTTAAATCCGCCTGCTCCTTTGCTTCTTTCGAATACTCCATCTGCGGAAGCTCCACCCCGGCCCGGTCGGCCAGAAATTTCAAGGCTTCCACAAACGTGAAGTTTTCGTATTCCATCAAAAATGTGAAAACATTTCCTCCGGCTCCGCATCCGAAGCAGTAATACATCTGCTTTCCTGGGCTGACGGAAAAGGAAGGGGACTTCTCATTGTGGAAAGGGCAGAGCCCGAAGTAAGAGCTTCCTCTTCTTGTCAGCTTTACGTAGCCGGATATCACATCTACGATGTCATTTTTCATACGAATCTCTTCCACTAAATCATCGGAATATCGCATTTTTTCCTCCCTGTATCTAATAAACCGCCCAGGCTTTCGGCACGAACAGCTCCTCGTATTTGTGCATGGAATACTGATCGGTCATACCGGCAATGTAATCGCATACTACCTGTGTCTTGTCCTCGCCGCACCCGATCAGATTCCGGTACTCGCGGGACATCTGTTCCGGGTGCTCCTGGTAGTAGGTGTAGAGGGAAATCAGCATCTTTTTTGCCTTCTCCTCCTCTTTTTTCGCCTCCGGGTTGCGGTAGACGTTCGCGAACATCAACTCCCGCAGCATGCGCATGCCCTCGGCAATCTCCGCCGACTGGCGCACATACTCCGTTCCGCGGCTCTGCTCCACAATGTCGTGGATCAGCGTATTGAGCCGCTCGCGGCATGTATCGCCAAGGACGACGCGGATCGTAATCGGGATGTCATCCTCGCTTAAAATGCCGGCACGGATGGCATCGTCCATATCGTGGTGGATGTAGGCGATCTTGTCGCAGAGACGCACAACCTGTCCCTCCAGGGTCGACGGCTTTCCCGCCGTGCGGTGGTTCAGAATTCCATCCCGCACTTCCCAGGTCAGGTTCAGGCCCTGTCCTTCCTTTTCTAGAACCTCCACGACACGGACGCTCTGTTCCGCGTGGCGGAAGCCCCCGGGATGCACCGCATTGAGCGCCGCTTCCCCGGAATGGCCAAACGGCGTGTGTCCGAGATCGTGGCCAAGCGCAATGGCTTCGGTCAGATCCTCATTCAGATTCAGCGCCCGCGCAATCGTGCGGGCAATCTGGGACACCTCGAGTGTGTGCGTCAGGCGGGTCCGGTAATGATCGCCCTGCGCAGCAAGAAACACCTGTGTTTTGTCTTTCATCCTGCGAAAGGCTTTGGAGTGGAGAATCCGGTCCCGGTCTCTCTGGTAGACGGTGCGGATGTCACACTCCGGTTCATATCGGTCCCTTCCTCTGGAATTCCGGCTGTGCGCCGCATAAGGACTCAGCTCCTGAAATTCCCGTTCTTCAAACGATTCTCTCAAGTTCAAACGAAGACCACCTCTTTCCCGGTAATATGCCTGTAACAGTTCTTTTCATTGTCCTCCTATTTCCTATATTCGGTGCCCGATTCCGATTTCCTTTTTTATTTTTCAAATTTTTCAAATTTTTTCAAAAAAAGTGTTGACGGCTTACAACTCTGGTGCTATAATACATCTTGTCGTCAGCGAGATGACAAAAACTTAAAGAACATGCGGAAGTGCTGGAATTGGCAGACAGGCCAGACTAAGGATCTGGTGGTCATTGCGATCGTGTGGGTTCAAGTCCCATCTTCCGCATGAAATTTAAAAAACTACATAACATGCGGAAGTGCTGGAATTGGCAGACAGGCCAGACTAAGGATCTGGTGGTCATTGCGATCGTGTGGGTTCAAGTCCCATCTTCCGCAGAATGAAAACCCTTGTGCATGCAAGGGTTTTTTCCTGCTCAAAAAAAATCAGAGGAAATTCCTTTCCGGATCCCTCTGATTTCTTATTTTTCTTTTTTTCAGAATTTTCTCTGCAATTTCTGTTTTTACAGGTTCGGTCTTACAATCTTCGGTGTATAGCCAGCCTCTTCCAGTGCTTTGACAATACGGTTCTTGTGATCGGTGCCGAATGCCTCCATTGTGATGCGGAGCTCTACTGCAGCACTTCTGTTCGTTGTGAAGAACTGGTTGTGGTCCAGTTTGATGACGTTTCCGTTCTCGTTTGCAATCACCTGGGAAACGCGTACCAGCTCGCCTGGTTTATCCGGCAGAAGAACGGATACAGTAAAGATACGGTCTCTCTGGATCAGTCCGTTCTGGATCACGGAAGACATGGTGATGACGTCCATATTTCCGCCGCTTAAGATCGAAACAATCTTTTTGCCCTTGACATCCAGATGCTTTAATGCAGCCACAGTCAGAAGACCGGAGTTCTCAACGATCATCTTGTGGTTTTCTACCATATCAAGGAATGCTACGATCAGCTCATCATCATCCACAGTAATGATCTCGTCCAGGTTCTGTCTTACATACGGGAAAATCTTGGATCCCGGTGTCTGTACTGCAGTACCGTCTGCAATTGTGCTGACAGGAGATACGGTCGTTACCTCGCCTTTTTCAAAAGAAGCCTTCATACAGGCTGCTCCGGACGGCTCAACACCGATGACTTTGATGTTTGGTTTCAGCAGCTTTGCCAGTGTGGAAACACCGGTAGCCAGTCCGCCTCCTCCGATCGGAACAAGGATATAATCTACGAGCGGAAGCTCCTGAATCACTTCCATAGCGATGGTTCCCTGGCCGGTTGCAACGGTCAGATCATCAAACGGGTGAATAAAGGTATAGCCATGCTCTGCTGCAAGCTCGTATGCTTTTGCACATGCCTCATCGTACACATCTCCGTACAGAACAACCTCAGCGCCGTAGCTCTGGGTACGCTCTACTTTGATGAGCGGTGTGGTAGTCGGCATTACGATGACAGCCTTTGCACCGTAGCATTTTGCCGCATACGCAACGCCCTGTGCATGGTTTCCTGCAGATGCGGTGATCAGTCCTTTTGCGCGCTCCTCTTCACTTAAGGTGCTGATTTTGTAATAGGCACCGCGCAGCTTATAGGCGCCGGTCAGCTGCATATTTTCCGGTTTTAAGTAGACTTTATTTCCCGTCTGCTCGCTGAAATATTTGCTGTAAACCAGTTTGGTCTCCTGTGTTACTTTTTTTACGATTTCAGACGCTTCCTCAAATTTCGGGAGTGTCAGCATTTCTTCTGCCATAGTCTTTTCTCCTTGTTGTCTTTTTAAGCATTCTCTTCGGATGTATGGAACAGTGCATTTACAAACTGGTCTGCATCAAATTTCTGTAGATCGTGGATGCTCTCGCCCACGCCGATGTATTTGACCGGAATATCAAGCTCGGACTGGATGGCAACGGCGATACCGCCCTTTGCAGTTCCGTCCAGCTTCGTCAGAATGATACCGGTGACATTTGCCACTTCTGCAAACTGTCTTGCCTGCTGCAGCGCATTCTGGCCCGTGGTACCGTCCAGCACCACCAGCGTTTCCAGGTATGCCTCTGGGTACTCTTTTTCCAGAATCCGGTAAATCTTGTGGAGCTCTTCCATCAGGTTCTTCTTGTTGTGAAGTCTTCCTGCCGTATCACAGATCAGCACATCCGCATTTCTGGCTTTTGCCGCTGCGACTGCATCGTACACGATGGACGCCGGATCTGCTCCGTTCTGTCCGCCGATGATATCCACGCCGGCGCGGTGCGCCCACTCCGTGAGCTGCTCGCCTGCCGCTGCACGGAACGTATCTGCTGCCGCAAGAACAACCTTTTTGCCCTGATCCTTCAGAAGGCCGGCCAGCTTTCCGACGGAGGTCGTTTTTCCGACTCCATTGACACCGATCACCAGCACTACCGATTTCCGGTTTTCAAATTCATAGGCTGTATCGCCTACATCCATCTGTTTTTTGATGCTCTCGATCAGAAGCTGTTTGCACTCTGCCGGATCGGTAATGTGCTCTTCTGCCACCCGCTCTTTTAAGTGGTCAATAATTTTGGTCGTTGTATTGATGCCGATATCTCCCATGACGAGAATCTCCTCGATCTCCTCATAAAAATCGTCATCAATATTGGAATAGCCACTGAAAATAGAATCAATTCCAGCTACAATGCTGTCTCGGGTCTTCGTCAGACCGTTGACAAGACGTTTGAAAAAGCCTACTTTCTCCTCCGCCATACCGTTCGCCTCCCTTTATCTTTTCTATCTTACTTCTTTCGTATTGTATCTTATTCGTTTCTATTTGTCCAGTTCTCCCTCGATCAAATCGACAGAAACAAGGGTAGAAACACCCTTCTCCTGCATCGTGATGCCGTACAGACGGTCTGCCGCCGTCATCGTACCGCGCCTGTGGGTGATGACGATGAACTGGGTATTTTTTGTCAGCTTATGCAGATACTGCGCAAAACGCGTTACGTTGGAATCGTCGAGCGCCGCCTCGATCTCGTCAAGTAAACAGAACGGGGACGGCTTTAAGTTCTGGATTGCAAAAAGCAGCGCAATCGCGGTCAGTGCCTTCTCGCCTCCGGAGAGCTGCATCATATTCTGCAGTTTCTTTCCCGGCGGCTGGGAAATGATGCGGATACCTGCCTCGAGTACATCCGTGTCCTCCTCGAGCTCCAGCGTTCCCTTTCCGCCGCCGAACAACTGGCGGAACACGCGGTCAAACTCTTTCCGGATCTCCTCGAATTTTTCCGTGAACTGCTTGCGCATACCGGCATCCAGCTCATCGATGATGCCCTGCAGTGTCTCTGCCGCTTTGACAAGATCGGTGTGCTGTGCATCGAGAAAGGCGTGGCGCTCCGAAATCTCTTTGTACTCCTCAATCGCATTCACATTGACAGAGCCAAGCTTCCGGATCGCATCTTTTACTTCCAGCACACGCCGCTTTAATTCACTGCGCTCCGGAATTTCCTCCATCTGGAACTCTCTTGCGTGGCCCGGTGTCACTTCGTACTCTTCCCAGAGATACGAGGTCTGTGCCTCTTTTGTCTCCTCCAGCTTTTCTTTCTGGCTGTTCAGACGGAAGCACTCTTTGTCCATTAGGGAAATCTGGTCGGAGAGCTGATCCCGCTTCTCGAAAAATTCTTTGTGATCTGCGCTTAATGCTTCTTTTTTCTCCTGCAGTTCCACAATCCGGCGGTCTTCCTCTTCTTTTGCCTGCACTGCTGCTGCAATCGTCTTCTGGATCTCCACGATGTCCTGCTGTTTCCTTTTGACATCGTCTTTTTCCTCCGCCGCTTTTTCCAGCATGGTGCGGCTTTCCGCTTCCAGTTTTCCCGTCTCTTCCTCAAGACGGCGGATGTTCTGGGCAAGGAATCCATCCTTCTGGGACAGATTTGCGTAATTTAACCGGATTTCTTCAAGATCCTTCGTATATTCTGCTTCCCGGCGGCGAAGCCCTGTAAGCGCTTCCTGCGCCTTCTGGATATTCTCCTGCAGCGTGCTTTCCCGCTCCACCGATTCCTGCATTTCCTGACCGATGACTTTCCGGTTCCGCTCAATCTCGGCGATCTGATTTTCAATCTCGAGACTCTCCTTCTGAAGCGCTTCAAAATCCAGACGGATTTCCGTCTTTTTCTCGCGCGCTTTTTCCAGATTCAGGCGCACCGTATTCTGCTCGATGTACTGCCGCTGCAGTTTTTCATTCAGCTCGGTGCGGAGATCGCGGATTTCATTCCGCTTATTTTTCTTCTCTTCAAGTTCCTGCTGGATTTCCCGCAGTTCCTTCGCAAGACCCTGTACGCTCTTTTCGAGTTCCTCAATCTCACGCCGTCTTCCGAGCAGATTGCTGTTGTTCCGGAACGAACCTCCTGTCATGGAACCGCCCGGGCTCAAGAGCTCGCCCTCGAGGGTTACCATGCGGAGCGTCTGACGGTATTTCCGCTGGATCACAATGGCATGGTCGATCGTGTCGACCACCAGCGTTCTTCCAAGCAGCTGTGCCACAAGGCCCTCATACACCGGGTCGTACGAAACAAGTGCATTTGCCACACCGAGCACACCGGTTTCTCTTGCCGCATCCTCATTCACCTGCGCTTTTTTCCCGCGCATACTGGTGAGCGGAAGGAACGTCGCACGGCCGAAATGGCCCCGTTTCAGGTATTCAATCAGGTATTTCGCCGTGGCCTCATTGTCGGTGACAATATTCTGAATGCTACCGCCAAGTGCGGTCTCGATCGCCGTCTCGTACTTTTTCTCCGCCTGCAGAAGATCCGCCACAACGCCGTGGATGCCGGGATTCCGGTCTTTCTGCTCCATGACCTTCCGAATACTGTTTCCATAGCCGTCGTACCGCTCGGTGATGTTCTTTAAGGATTCGAGCCTTGACGCTTCTCTGTGGTAATTGGTCTGGCCGGCTTCCATCTCTTTCGTCTGGTTCGAGAGATCCGCCGTCAGCGCGGTAATCTTCTGATCTGCCTCCTGGTACTGCTGTTTCAGGCTGCTTACCGTCTCTTCGAGCGCTTCAAACGCGTTCTGCAGTTCTTCCATCTGCCCGTTCTGTTCGGACTCACTCGTCTTTAAATGCAGCACCCTCTGGCTTAATTCTGCCTTTCGGATGCCGATCTGCTCGAGCATCGCATCGTAGCGCTGCATTTTTCCCTTCGTGGAACCCCGCTGGTTCAGAAGGCCGATGACTTCGCTCTTATCCTGTTCACTCTGCAGCTCGACTGCCTGGATCTGCTCCTGGCATTCCGAGAGAGCGGCCTCTTTCTCACTCTTTTCCGTCTCTGACGCAAGAAGTGCTTCATGAAGCCCGTCCTTTTCTGCCTGATATGTATTTTTTTCTGCCGTCTTTGTGCGGCTCTCCGCGCGGATCGCCTCCAGACGTTCTCTTAATGTGTCGCTGTTCCTCTCCGATGCATGAATCTGCTCATTCAACACCTCGATCTGGTTTTCGAGCTGCTGACGTTTCAGTGCATTCTCCCCCGCCTGATCGCGCGCAGAAAGAATCGTCTGGTCCAGTTTTTCCTGCTCCTGTTCCAGCTTTTCATACTCCTGCTTCGTATGCTCAAAAGCCTCTTTCGTGCTCTTTAACTGCTCTTCTGTAATCCGGTACCGGTCTTCTACTTTCGCGAGATCGTTCCGGATGCGCTCCATCTCGAGCAGAAACATATTGATATCGAGGAGCTTTAATTCCTCTTTCTTCTTTAAATAAATCTTTGCCGTCTCAGACTGGCGTTCCAGCGGCTCTAACTGCCTTGTCAGTTCCGAGAGAATGTCGTTGACGCGCACCAGATTCTGCTGCTCTTCCGCCAGCTTCTTTTCGGTCACGGCCTTCCTTCTCTTGAATTTGACAATTCCTGCCGCTTCGTCAAACAGCTCCCGGCGCTCTTCCGGCTTACCACTTAAAATCTTATCAATCTGACCCTGTCCGATGATGGAATAGCCTTCTTTTCCGATACCGGTATCGTAGAACAGCTCGTTGATGTCCTTTAACCGGCACGATGCGCCGTTCATCAGATACTCGCTCTCACCGGAGCGGTAGAGCCGTCTCGTCACCGTGACTTCCTCGAAATCGACATTCAGCTTGTGGTCGGAATTGTCGAGTGTAATTGCAACCGACGCGTAGCCGAGCGGCTTTCTCGTCTCGGTTCCGGAGAAAATAACATCCTGCATATTTCCGCCGCGGAGCTGCTTGGCGCTCTGTTCGCCGAGCACCCAGCGCACCGCATCGCCAACATTGCTCTTTCCACTGCCGTTCGGCCCTACAACGCCGGTAATACCGTCGTGGAACTGCAGAATGGTTTTGTTGGCAAACGACTTAAATCCCTGCATTTCAATGGATTTGAGATACATAATTCACCTACGCTTTTTTTCTGGCAAGAATTGCATCGTATGCCGCTGCCTGTTCTGCCGCTTTTTTCGTTCTGCCCTTTCCGGTACCGAGCGCTTTCTTTCCGACGCTGACCTGTGCCCAGAAGCTCTTGTCGTGATCCGGTCCCTCTTCTTTTAAGATGGTGTAAACAATCTCTTCATCCGTCTCACCCTGGATCAGCTCCTGCAGAATCGTTTTGCTGTCGTAGAAAAGCTGTTTGTGTTCGATATCGTTTAAGATATAGTTCAGAACGAACGCTTTTGCCGGTTCAAAGCCGCCGTCCAGGAAAATCGCACCGATCGTTGCCTCCATAGCATCCGAAACGATGGAATCGCGGTGACGGCCGCCGGTTGCCTCCTCGCCCTTTCCAAGGAGCAGAAAGCTGCCAAGGTCAATCTCACGGGCACAGAATGCCAGTGCCGGTTCACAGACGAGGCTGGCGCGTTTTTTCGTCATCTCGCCCTCCGGGAGACGCGGGAATGTCTTGTATAAAAATTCGCTGGATACAACTTCCAGCACGGCATCTCCTAAGAACTCCAGACGCTCGTTGCACTCCAGGCGCTCCATATGGTGCTCATTTGCGTAGGAAGAATGGCGCATCGCCATCTCCAGCAGTCCGAAATCCTGAAATTTATACTGGATCTTCTTTTCCAAATCCACGAGTTTATCAATATTATTCATAACCTGTTTTAAGCCTGTCCTTCCTCATAGTTACCGTTTGCAGGTGTTCTGCGGACGGTAACAAAGGGGCTGTCCTGTAGCAAACAGCCCCTTCGCCATTTTCTATTATTCTGCCAGTTTCTTTTTGATCGCTTCCACCGCATCCTCAACCGATACGATGTGCTCTGCTTCTTCTGCTTCGATCTGGATATCAAATTCTTCTTCAATTCCCATCACAATCTGAAATACATCCAGGGAATCCGCTCCCAGATCATCTGTAAAGGTTGTCTCCATGGTTACTTCATTCGGATCTACGTTTAATACATCCGCAATGATCTCCTGTAATTTCTCAAATTCCATCTTTCGCTGCCTCCCTGCTGCTCTTATAGTCTGCCAGATGCTCCTGCACTTTCTGCGGAATCTTCTCCTCGCTAAATGAAATGCACTGGAGAATGGAATTTTTAAATTCGTTGGCTTTTGAGCTTCCGTGCGTTTTTACAACGAGTCCTTTTAAGCCAAGCAGCGGTGCTCCGCCGTACTCACTGGCATCAAAAGACTTCAGTGTCTCTTTCAGCGCCGGTTTCACAAGAAGGGCTCCGATTTTACTGCGCAGAGATGTCATCATGCCCTGTTTTACCTTGGAAATCAGGGTCGCGCCGACGCCCTCATACAGCTTTAAGATAACGTTTCCGACAAACGCCTCACAGACAACAACGTCTGCGGCTCCGTTTGGAATTTCTCTTGCTTCGATACTGCCGACAAAGTTGATATACGGGTTTTCTTTCAGAAGCGGATACGTCTCTTTGACGAGCGCGTTTCCTTTTTCTTCTTCCACACCGATATTCACGATTCCCACACGCGGATTTTTAATGCCGACAACGTGTTCCATATAGATGGAACCCATCATGGCAAACTGCACCAGATGGGACGGTCTTGCATCAACATTCGCACCGCAGTCGATCAGAAGGGATACACCGTCTTTCGTCGGGATCAGCGGAGCCAGCGGCGGGCGCTCTACGCCCTTGATGCGTCCTACGATCGTCTGTCCGCCGACCAGGACTGCTCCGGTGCTTCCGGAGGAGACAAACGCGTCTGCCTCTCCGCAGCGCACTTTTTTCATGCCGACAACGATCGAAGAATCTTTTTTGTGGCGGATCGCATTGACCGGCGGCTCTCCCGTCTCAATGATCTCGGTTGCCGGAACGATCTCAACCCGCTCCTTCGGGTACGTATATTTCTGCAGTTCTTTTTCGATGACATCCACCTGGCCGACCAGCTGGACTTTGACACGTTCATCTGCGTTTACGGCCTCAACGGCGCCTTTTACCGGCTCCACAGGCGCATAATCGCCGCCCATCGCGTCCACTGCAACTCTGACTAAGTCACTCATGTTTTTTCCTCTTTTCTCTTTTCTAAAGCGCGTTTGAAAACTCTTTTTCTTTCAAAAAACCGTTTTCAACCACGCTCTAAAAGCACTCATGCAAGTGCTGTATTAACTATACTAAACTCCTTTGCAAAAATCAAGCACAAATGCCCATCCGCGCTTTCTCCTGTATTCCAAAAAAGCGGGTGGATTTATCTTTCCAAAATCCACCCGCTCTGTTTTATCTTATTTTTCTTAAGAAACCTTGACTCCGCTCGAATTCATCTCATGACCGTCTATGGTTGTATTCCGTGCCATGACACCGGTATCCGGATCCAAATAATATTCCTCACCATCCTGCGTGAACCAGCCGGTCTGCATCTGACCGTTGTCCGCCAGATAATACCATTCTTCTCCGCTCCAGTACCATCCTGTCACCATGTATGAATTTTCATCAAACACGTACCAGTAGCCGTCGATATTCTGCCAGGTATTGGTTGCATAGCTTCCATCATTATTCTGATACTGCCATCCGTTTTCATTCTGAACCCATTTCCCTGCCGGAATTACCGTAACTTCTGTTACTGTACTCGTCGCCATGGAAACGGTATTTCCAACCGTGTTTGTTGCCACAACGTAATAGTAATCTTTGCCCTCCGCCGAAGTATCGACCTGGTATGTCACTTCTGTTGCGCCTTCAATCGGCGTTCCTCCGCCGTTGGAATTTACGTTGTTCTTATACCACTGATATGTTACTGTGCCTTCTCCCGTTATTCCTGCCTCACAAGTCAGCTTTCCAGATGTATTTCCAACGGGAATCTGCAGGCTCTCCACCGGATTTACCGAAAAAACCGGCTTTTCCAGATTGGCATCTACATGAACAGCATCGCTGTCCTCTTTTGAAATATCTACACTGGCCGAAGACGAAACCGTCGTCTCAGTTCCCATCATTTTATCCATCAGACTGTCTGTGGAACATCCTGAGAGGAATACTACACTGCACATGCATGCTGCCAGAAATATGATTCGTCTATTCTTCATATGCTTTGCACTCCTTTTTTATAATTGTTACGAAAATGTTGCAATATTGTTTCAATTCTCACCGAGACCATTATAGCACATCACGACACACCACGTCAAATCTTTTATATGACGCTTCCAGACAACCCGCAGAGACAACAAAAAAGCCCCCGGTGACGGGAGCCTTTTGCTGCATTGCACATCGGAACTGATTCCGATTTATGAATATTAGTCCATTGCAACGACTTCTTTTTTGTTGTAAGAACCACAAGCTTTGCAAACTCTGTGCGGCATCATAAGAGCACCACATTTGCTGCATTTTACAAGGTTCGGAGCAGACATTTTCCAGTTTGCTCTTCTCTTATCGCGTCTTGCTTTGGAAGATTTATTCTTAGGACAAATGGACATAGTTACACCTCCTTAAATTTGCTGAATATATCTTTGATTGCAGCCATTCGGGGGTCTAGCCCTGTGGTATCACAATCACAGGTCTGAATATTCAGATTCGCACCACAACGGCTGCAGATTCCTTTACAGTCATCTTTACACAGCACTCGAATCGGCCATTGGACTATGAGCTCATTACGAACCAGTTCTTCCACATCGAGCTCGTCTCCCTCCACAAACGAAGAGTCCTCTTCTTTTTCCTCGCGTTCTTCCTCTGACAGATTCAGATCAATCTGCAGATCGAACTCGAGCTGGAATGGAGTCGCTACCGGTGTCAGGCATCTTGCACATGGAATCTCCATTGTAAGGTCTGCGCTGCCGGTGATCGTGATCACACGATTGCCTTCATGCGTAAGGCCAAGGATAACAGGATGTTTTTCGATTACCCGATAGTCCTGCCCGCCGATCGAAAAAGTTTCGGATGTAAGCGGAATTTCATACTTTTCGGACTTTCCGTCCTGCGCAAATAACTTGGTCAGACTGATTTTCATATTGTTCTCCTAATCACACTTTACCAATTATACCCGGGAAGGTAAGAATTGTCAACTGCTTTTTGAATTATTTTTTATTTTCCTTTTACTAACTCTACAGTCTCCTCGCAGATTGCGATTTCCTCGTTGGTCGGGATCACGCATGCTGTAATCTTGGAGCCTTCTTTGGTGATGATCTTCTCAACGCCGCGGCAGTTATTTGCCTCAGAATCGAATTCCAGACCCATGAACTCAAATGCTTTGCAGATGGTCTCACGAAGTGGAATAGCGTTCTCTCCAAGGCCTGCGGTGAAGGTGATCACATCTACGCCGCCCATAGCTGCGATGTAGGAACCGATGTATTTGATAATGCGGTAAGCGTATGCTTCCAGACAGTTGATGGCATCCTGATTACCTGCCTCTGCTGCTGCAGATACATCACGGTAATCGCTGGAGATGCCGGTCATGCCGAGCATACCGGATTTCTTGTTCAGAATGTTCAGAACCTCGGATACGGTCAGGTTCTCTTTGTTGCACAGATACTCAACAAAAGCCGGATCGATATCTCCGGAACGGGTTCCCATGATCACACCTTCGAGCGGGGTAAGGCCCATGGAGGTATCTACACATTTGCCGTTCTTTACAGCGGAAAGGGAAGCACCATTTCCCATATGGCATACGATGATCTTCAGATCGTTGTAGTCTTTGCCAAGGAACTCTGCGGTTCTCTTGGATACGAATTTATGAGAAGTTCCGTGGAAGCCGTATTTACGGATTGCGTATTTCTCATAGTACTCTTTCGGAATACCGTACATATATGCTTTCGGAGGCATGGTCTGATGGAATGCGGTATCAAATACTGCTACGTTTGGAACGCCCGGCATCAGTTTCATGCAGGCATTGATTCCCATCAGGTTTGCCGGATTGTGCAGAGGACCAAGGTCAGCGCACTCCTCGATAACTTTGATTACTTCGTCATCGATGATAACAGAGTTTGTGATCTTCATTCCGCCGTGCAGAACGCGGTGTCCGATGGCATCTACTTCTTCCAGGCTCTTAATGACGCCGCTCTTCTCGTTTACCAGAGCGTCCAGAACCATCTGGATTGCCTCTACGTGTGTCGGCATTGCTGCTTCTGTTACCTCTTTTTCGCCGTTCTTTGGCTCATAAACGAGGCGTCCGTCGATACCGATTCTCTCACAGAGTCCTTTTGCCAGGACGTCACGGTTATCGTAATTGATCAGCTGGAATTTCAGAGAGGAACTTCCGCAGTTTACTACTAATACGTTCATTTCTAAATTCTCCTATTTTAAAAGTCTTATTAAAACTTCTGGCCGGCCTGTTCTCCGCAGCCGGCCAGAAAACCGCTTGTAATTGGTTTTATTTCGTGCTTACTGTGCCTGGCACTGTACAGCAGTGATTGCTACAACACCAACGATATCCTCTGCGGAGCATCCACGGGACAGATCGTTGACTGGAGCTGCGATACCCTGCGTCATTGGGCCGTATGCTTCTGCTTTTGCCAGTCTCTGTACCAGTTTGTATCCGATGTTTCCGGCATCCAGATCCGGGAAGATCAGAACGTTTGCTTTTCCTGCTACTTTGCTGTCCGGAGCTTTGGATGCACCTACGCTCGGAACGATTGCTGCATCAAGCTGCAGCTCGCCGTCGAGAGCGAGATCCGGGTTTGCTTCTTTTGCAATTCTGGTAGCCTCAACAACTTTGTCTACATCAGCATGTTTTGCACTTCCTTTGGAGGAGTGGGAAAGCATAGCAACTCTTGGCTCGTTTCCGGTCAGCATGCGGTAGGACTCTGCGGAAGACTCTGCGATTGCAGCCAGCTCTTCCGGATTCGGGTTCTGGTTCAGACCGCAGTCACCGAATACGAATACACCGTCATCGCCGTACTCGCAGTCCGGAACTACCATCAGGAAGAATGCGGATACGAGTTTTGTGCCCGGTTTGGTCTTTAAGATCTGCAGGCATGGACGAAGGGTATTTGCGGTAGAATGGCAGGCACCGGAAACAAGTCCGTCTGCATCTCCCATTTTAACCATCATAACGCCATAATATGTATAGTCATTCAGGATGGTCTCTCTTGCTTTCTCCGGAGTCATGCCTTTCTTTGCACGAAGCTCTACCAGCTTATCTACATAAGCCTGTGTTTTCTCGTTTTTCTCTGGATCTACAATAGTAGCTTTGGAGACATCCAGTCCCTCGCTGCCTTTCTTTACTGCCTCTTCGCTTCCGATGATGATCAGATTTGCAAGGTCCTCTTTCAGGATCTGTGCAGCAGCCTCATATGTTCTTCTGTCTTCTGACTCTGGCAGTACAATTGTTTTTTTGTCTGCTTTTGCTCTTGCTTTAATTGTGTCAATAAATCCCATGATCTTTTGACTCCTTTCGATAAATTTACTCGATATTCTCATTGTAGTACGCTTTTTGCCCTTTCGCAAGTATAAAATTCAAAACAACTGGACAAAAAATCCAAAACGGAGGAATTCTTGCATTCCTTTTCTGTTTTTGTTACGATAGGGCTATGTGATCCGCGGTTCCTCTCTGTTTGGAATCGTGCTATTTTTTTCGAAAGAAGGTACGTTTTATGACCATTACCGCAGTCATTGCAGAATATAATCCTTTTCATAACGGCCATGCTTATCAGCTGGCAAAAGCCAGGGAACTGACCGGGGCGGACTATCTTGTCGTGATTATGAGCGGCGATTTCGTCCAGCGCGGCGCACCTGCGATTCTTGACCAACATGACCGTGCGGAGCTGGCGCTTCTTGGCGGCGCGGACCTTATCTTACAGCTTCCGTGTCACTTTGCACTCGGCAGTGCACAGCATTTCGCACGCGGGGCGGTATCGCTTCTTACTGCGCTTGGCTGCGTCGATTTTCTCTGCTTTGGCAGTGAATATGGAGACACGGCGCCGTTTCTGGAACTCGCTGATGTTCTGCTCCACGAGCCGGAGGAATACCGCGAGCTGCTCTCCGGTCTGCTTCGGAACGGACTTTCCTTCCCGACGGCGCGCGCACAGGCACTTTCCGCTTATTTTTCTGACAGCGCTTCCTTCTCTTCGCTTTCAAAAGAAGAACTTGATACCTTTTTAAAAGAACCAAACAATATTTTAGGCATTGAATATGTCCAGGCACTTCTGCTGTCACAAAGCCGCATTCGGCCGGTAACGATCCGCCGGGAGGGCAGCGGCTACCACGAAGGAGCGCTTTTCACACAGGCACTCCCTTCTGCTACAGCAATGCGGAATCTTCTTTTTTCCAATCCGCATAAGGATCCGGAACTGTCCGCGCTCGCCTCCTGCATGCCGGAAGCAGTCTATCCCGCTTTCCAGGACGCCGTCACCGCACACGGCCTGCTTTCCAGCGATGATTTCAGCCTGCTCCTCGCCGCGCGGCTCCTCACAGAAACGAAGGAATCCCTTTCCTCTTATCTTGATCTTTCGCCGGATCTTGCCAACCGCATCCTCCGCCAGCGCCACGCATGCTCCTCATTCTCGGAGTTCGCCCTGCAGCTCAAAACAAAAGAGATGACCTACACCCGCATCAGCCGTGCCCTGATGCATCTGCTTCTGAACCAGAAAACATTGTACCCGGCCGGCTATAACCGTGTTCTCGGTTTCCGAAAAAGTGCCGGTGCATTGTTAAAAGAGATTAGAAGACGTTCTTCTCTGCCGCTCATTGCCAAGGCAGCCGACGCCCCGCGGCTTCTTACCGGCGATGCACTTGCCGCCTTTGAGAGCGATATACAGGCCTCTCTTTTTTACGAGACTGTCCGTTCTCACAAAACAGGGACACAGTTCGTCCATGAATACACAAAAAAGCTGGTTCTGTTATAGAACCAGCTTTTTTCCAGCAGCAGCATCATCTGCTGCTGTGGAACTGTATAGTCCTCCACAAACAGGAAAACATTTTTTGTATCTGCACTTTCTCTTGTAAAGTCAAACTGCATGAAACGCATCTCACCATTCAGTATAAAATTGATCATAACATGATGCATGATGTGTTCTGCTGTTCCCTGTGTGATTGCTTCCATCGTCATCTGCTGTTTTATCCGATTAAGATCATCTATATTGCCAGATGCATAACGCATGAGTATCTTCAAAATCAATGTACAGGATTTCTATATAATGATTTTTAAGAGCTTTTTCATATATTGCAGCCTGAACCGCTTTCTCCAACAACTGAATTCCTCCTTGTTTTCTCATGTACTATTAATGCTTCATAGCACTCCCGCTATAAATTACTTTCATCAGTAATTCCACATCAACAGGCTTAGCAACATGTTCATTCATCCCTGCTTCTTTTTCCCTTATTCTGTCCTCCGTGAACGCATTTGCTGTCATTGCAATGATCGGTATTTTCTTTGCATCCTCTCTGTCCAGAGACCTAATCATCTTTGTAGCTTCATAACCATTCATGACCGGCATCATAATGTCCATAAGAATGACATCAAATTCACCAGGTTCACTATTTCTGAACAGTTCAACAGCTTCCTGACCATCCCATGTTTTTGTCACGTCGGCACCTTTTTTCTTTCAGGAAATCCTCTCTTAGCTGCCCGCCGTTTTCTGTTTCCATTTTAATATTTGTACTCATTTGTCTGGCACTTTCAATGGCACGGAGGAGACTTTTGGATTCCGAAGATTCATTATAATGGGTGTAGTGGAACACTGCACTTTCACATAGTTTACAATCTCCACCATTCTTTTCTCTGCTTCTGCTTTTTCTGCGTGGAAGAAATAAAACAGAGAGACTACAGCTACACAGATTCCTATCAGACCGCCGAGCAGCTGGATCCGTTTTTCTCCACCTCCAGATACTTCTGGGGATCATCCAGGTATTTTTCAATGATTTTCAGGGATGTGCCATCCAGACGCATCTCTTCCTGTGTCTGGCCCATCTGCTCACAGATTCCCCTGTCATCCTCTTTTGCAAAAGCAACGCCTATTCCGGTGATCATCAGAGGCTCTTCCAGGATACGGCAGCTTGCATCATAATCCTTCCTATACTGAACGATAGATTCCTCGTGTGCAGCAACCGCATCTACATATCCTTTTCCCAGAAACGTATAGATCAGCTCCCGGTGTCCCAGGATGATCAGATTTCCCAGCTTTGGGATCCTCTCATCCGTCCGGTTCAGAAAGATGCTTTTCGGTTTGGTTGTGGACTGGACAGCGGTAATCGTCAAGACGTCCTTCCATAGAAAAAACAGCCCATGATACAATCAATCTCGCCGCTCTCCACCAGTTCTTTTTTCTCCTCCCAGTTGATCTGGACAACCTTCACCTGTTATCCCATTCTTTTGAATGCTTCCGTAGCCAGTTCTACATCAATTCCTGTCGGTACACCATCCTCATTCAGATAATTGTATGGTGGATAGCTGTCGCAGCCGAGAGTAATAACAGGCTTTTCGGTTTCTTCTTTCGTGTTATCTGTGTTTTTGCACCCTGCCACGGTGACTGCTAAAATTCCAATTACTATAGTTCTTCTTAATTTCAATGAATGATTATGTTTTTGCGTTTACTACCCCTTTTTGTCAGCAGTTTTGTGATCGCTCTTTTTAATTGCGGAATATCAATCGGCTTTCCAATATGTTCATTCATCCCGGCCTCCAGACATGCTTTCCGATCTTCCTCAAAAGCATTTGCCGTCATGGCAATGATTGGAATCTTTTTGGCATCTTCACGTTCCAGCATACGAATTGCTTTTGTTGCTTCCAGCCCATCCATGACCGGCATCATCACATCCATGATGATGACATCATACTCATCCAACCTGGAATTCTGAAATATTTCAAATGCCTCTTTTCCGTTTTTCGCTTCTGTAATGTTCAGATGCTCCTCCTCCAGGATTGCATGGGCTATCTCCATATTAATGACATTATCTTCAACAAGAAGCACCCGTTTTCCTGACAGATCCCTGTCCTGTGAGTAGCTGTCCTTCTGTGAATCATTATTTTCAGCCAAATAATCTATTTCAAATGGAACCGTAACCGTAAACGTGCTTCCTACATTTTCTTCGCTTTCCAGTTCTATCGTTCCACCCATCCGTTCAACAATATCTTTGACAATCGAAAGTCCCAGACCGGAGCCACTGAATGTTGTAGTTGACTGTTTGCCTTCCTGCGCAAAAGCATCAAACGCATGTTTTTGAAATTCTTCACTCATACCAAGACCGGTATCTGAACATACAAACTGAAAAACAGCTATATTCCCATCATCCGATAATTCTTCGCAATGAACATTCACTGTTCCATGAAAATGATTGTATTTAATCGCGTTGGAAGAAAGATTCATTAAAACCCTGCTCAGATGTACCGGACTTCCAATCAAATATCTGTGGCGGATTGTGCTTGCTTCCACGCCGCCTTCAAATCTTACACCATTCTCATAAGCACTCATTGCAACAACCGTCAGATTATTCCTTAACAGTTCTGCCAGATCAAAGGATTTATGTTCCAACACAAGGGAACCGGATTCCAGTTTGCCGATATCCAGGACATTGTTGATCAGATTTTGCAGATAATCGGCGGACTGAAGTACCTTCTTCCTGCATTCCCTTAACTTGACCACATCATTGTTATATTTTTCAGCGATATGGATCATCCCCACGATTCCGTTTAGCGGTGTACGGATATCGTGGCTCATACGCCGGAGAAAGGCTGTTTTTGAAAGATTCGCGCGATGAGCATCTTCCATGCTTTCCTTAAGCTGTTTCTGATACATGAGTTCCCGTGATTTTTCTTCCGTAATATCTCGTACGACATAAAGCACATCCACAGCGTTTCCATGTGCATCTCTGCTCTTTACAATAAATCTGGCCAGCCGCCATTCTCCGTTTACTCCCATAAATTCAATCGAAACAGAATTCGTATTACGAAGTCTCTCTGTCAATGTATCAAAGTCAAGAAACTCCCGGTATTTTTCTCTCTCTTCCTGGGCGGCAAATGCTGTTGGAAGTCTTTCCATAACATCATCAATTTTCCCCTTTTGTCCAAGGATTTTTTGCACAAGGTCATGACCTTTCAAAAGCTCATATGTCCGCTCTTTAACATTGGCTTGTACGATTGTTACATACAACGTAGCAATTGCGGCAATAATCTCTGACCTCTTTGTCGCCTCATCAAGAGCCTTTTTCAACAGTACCGTACTTTTCAGATTTTCCCTCACACATCCAAGATGTCCGCCAACATCAGACAGCAGTGTAATGGAAATCTCATTCTGCCTCAAATCAGGATTATCTACCCCGATGAATCCATTCATCTGATGATTGGCATAAATCGGCACCGCAATCAAGGAACATATTTCCTGTGTTTTTAACAATTCATATTCTTCCGGTTCAGAATTTTTTGTCGCTTCCAGATCATGAATCACGATTACTTCCTTGTTTTCAAATCGTTTCACCCAGTTCGGCATCGAACTGACCGGGATTGCCTGAAGGTTATCTATCTCTGGTGCCACTCCATCGGCACACCATTCAAATGCATTGCTCAGACTGTCCTTCTGATCGGTTTCCCAGTCAAAAACATATACCCGGTCTGCCCCTGTATAGTTTCCAATCGCCTGCAACAAAGAGTGAATAATTTCTGACAGCTCCTGCTCATTTTCCACCTGATCCATAAGCGATATCTGATGCAGGATCGTGTCCATACTATGTAATTTTATTTGATAGAGTTCCTGAATCTCTTTTGTTTTCATTTTCTATCCCCCCTGCAGTAAAACTATTATGGTTACGTCTGTGAAATAACACCGTAAGAAAGGATCCTGCTACGGCAGGATTCTCCGCCTAAACTTATGCAAAAAACTGGTTTTATTATACTCTAACACTTTACTGCACACAAGAAAAACATTACCTTTTAGCGTTAAAAGGCAAAAAAAGAACAGCAACTGTGCCCGAAGTTCCAGTGATGTGTATCAAAAACGGAAATGGACTTTCGGCAGATATATTTTCTTCTGTTTCTCTGTCTTCAGGATCAGATGGAGGAACTGACAAAACAGACACAGACCCGCAATGATAAGATGCAGCTGATGATGGAACAGATCGTGCTGTCCAATAAGAGCAGCCAAAAAGAAAAAACAGATCGGCAAAAAGAATGAAAACAGCTTCCAGATGCCATATCCAGATGTTACCGCTTTGTGCCTGAAAAGTCGAAGTTGAGGAACATCATATTTTGGAGATCTGAAGATCGCAGGGTGCTGGGTACATTACAGGCGCAAGTTCCATGAGGCACTGGAGGTCATACCGAAAGATCTGAGGAAACAGTCTGTTTTGTACCTCATCATGAACCAGATCCGTGCGATTTACCGGGAGGAAGGAAAGCTTTCCGGTCTTTCATCAGACGAACGGACTGCCCATCGACTTTTACATAATAAATTCCGCTGATCCATTTAGATTCCTGCAGCGCTCCGTTCTTATCCATGTAATACCATTTTCCACCGATCTTCTGCCAGCCAGTCTGCATTTTGCCGTTTTTGTTCAAATAATACTTTGTGTTTTCTATGGCGGCCTTCACATCCACATCCGCAGAGGTATTGCTAGAACAACGGCTGCTACCGCTGAAGTTCCCCGTAATAATTCATTTTTTCTTACACTTTTTATGGGTTGCAAGTAAAATTATCAGTATGTAATATATCATACTATACATTCCTTAAAATTACTATTTTTATTTGCGCAGATAGTAAAAAAAGCCGGCAGCGATCCTTTCCATCCAGGATCACTGCCGGCTTTTCAGCTGTCTTTTTAGTTTTTAAACGAATGAATCGGTGCCGGGATTCTTCCGGTGCGGTTGACGAATGCCTCGCAGGAGAAGTTGTTGACCGGCATGATCGGTGCATAGCCGAGGAGGCCGCCGAATTCTACGGTCTCGCCCACGCCTTTTCCGATGACCGGGATCAGGCGGACTGCCGTTGTTTTCTGGTTGACCATACCGATGGCAAGCTCATCTGCGATGATTCCGGAGATGGTCGATGCTTTCGTGTCTCCCGGGATGGCGATCATGTCAAGGCCTACAGAGCAGACACAAGTCATAGCTTCCAGCTTCTCGATGGTCAACGCACCGTCGTTGACTGCGTTGATCATACCCTGGTCCTCAGAAACCGGGATGAATGCGCCGGAGAGACCGCCGACATAGGAAGATGCCATAACACCGCCCTTTTTCACCTGATCGTTCAGAAGTGCCAGCGCCGCTGTCGTTCCCGGTGCACCTGCGTGCTCGAGGCCGATCTCCTCAAGGATATCCGCAACGGAATCTCCGATCGCCGGAGTCGGTGCCAGGGAAAGGTCAATGATACCAAACGGAATGTTCAGCCGCTTGGAAGCCTCCTGTGCAACGAGCTGGCCGACACGCGTTACCTTAAACGCCGTCTTCTTGATCGTCTCGCAGAGTACCTCAAAGTTCTCGCCGCGTACTTTTTCCAGAGCATGTTTGACAACACCAGGGCCGGAAACGCCGACATTGATGATGGCATCCGCCTCGGTTACGCCGTGGAAAGCGCCTGCCATGAACGGGTTGTCGTCCGGTGCATTGCAGAAAACAACGAGTTTTGCGCATCCAAGGCAGTTGTTCTCTTTGCTTGCCTCCGCCGTCTTCTTGATGATCTCACCCATCAGTTTGACAGCATCCATGTTGATACCGGTTTTAGTGGAGCCAAGGTTGATGGAGCTGCAGACAAAATCCGTCACAGCCAGTGCCTTCGGGATAGAACGGATCAGAAGCTCATCTGCTGTCGTCATACCTTTGCTTACCAGAGCGGAATAGCCGCCGAGGAAATTGACGCCGACTTCTTTTGCCGCACGGTCCAGAGTCTGTGCAATCGTCACGAAATCCTCCGGCGTTCTGCAGGCTGCTGCGCCGACTAAGGCAATCGGGGTAACGGAAATTCTCTTGTTTACAATCGGAATACCGAACTCGCCCTCGATCTCCTCACCTACGGAAACCAGATTTCTGGCAGTCGTCGTGATTTTGTCGTAGATTTTGCGGTTCAGCTTGTCAAGATTGGAGTCGATACAGTCCATAAGACTGATTCCAAGGGTAATGGTACGAACGTCCAGATTCTCTTTTTCGATCATCTCGTTCGTTTCCTTTACTTCAAACAGATTTATCATGTCGTTTTTCTCCTTCGCTTTAGATACGGTGCATCATATTGAAAATATCTTCATGCTGGCAGCGGATGACAACGCCGATGGAACTTCCAAGCTCCTCCAGATCTTTTGCAAGCTCTGCGTTGGATTTCTCGCTCTTGGAGACGTCCGTTACCATCATCATGTTGAAATATCCCTGCACAATCGTCTGAGAAATGTCTTCGATGTTTACCTGGTTCTCTGCCAGATAATTACATACCTTTGCGATAATGCCCACGGTGTCCTTGCCTACGACAGTGATAATTGTCTTCTTCATGTTTCCATTCTCCTTTTTCTGGTTTTATGTCAAAGCCCCGGAAAAACCGGTAATGGCGGCCTTGCGAAAAACATGGTATGTAGCTCTAAAAATGTATATTTAAACCTCAATTAACGGTGATACTTCGCTTCTTTTAGCGACAGCGAGATGAAAATCACCCGAGTGATACGGATTATCACCCGTTGTGACCTCGCAGGCCACGGTTTCAAAGGCCAGTGCCTCATAATTATTTTCCTTGCTCAGATGGCCGAGCAGCACTTCCTGCAGATTGTCGTGCAGAATCTCGCAGAGGAGATGGCCTGCCGCCAGGTTCGATAAATGGCCTTTTGCCCCGGCGATCCGCTGTTTTAACGGATACGGGTACGGTCCGACCGCAAGCATGTTCTCGTCGTGATTTGCCTCTAGCAAAACGGCATCCAGCCCGGTCAGATTCTGAACCGTGTAATCGCTGTAAACGCCAAGATCCGTCGCAATCGCAATCGATTTCCCGCCGGATTCCATGCGGTAGCCGACCGGCTCTGCCGCATCGTGGGAGATCGTAAACGGATGTACGGCGATGTCTCCCAGTGTAAACGTGTCATCCGCGTGAATCGTGTGAAAAATCCCCTCCGGAAACTTTCCAAGGCTCTTCGTCTGCTGCATCGCCTGAATTGTTCCATCCGTTGCGTAAATCGGAATACCATACCGGCGCGCCAGCACGCCAAGGCCCTGGATATGATCGGAATGCTCATGTGTCACGAGAATGCCGTCCAGCTCCTTCGCGCTGCGGTCGAGAACAGCCAGTCCCGCCTCCACGCGCTTTCCGCTGATGCCCGCATCAATCAGAAGGCTTGTGGTCTCGCTTCCCGCGAAAATGCAGTTTCCGCTCGAACCACTTGCAATACTACAAAGTTTCATATTTTTTCATCCTATGGTCTAACTGTTTTTTTGTTTCCTCAAAATCGCCGCTGTTGTCGATTTCAAAATCGCAGTGGCTGCTGAATTCATCCTCGGAGAGCTGATTTGCCATGATTTCGCGTACTTTCTTCTCGGAATAGCCGCGTCCTTCGATCAATCGCTCCTTCCGGACTTCTTCATCCGCATAAATATACCACAGTTCATCACAAATTTCATCATATTTTTCTTCGATTAAGAGTGCGGCCTCCACAAAGACGTATTCCGTCCCTGCTTTTTCCGCGGCTGCAATGGCTTTTTTGATATACCGTTTTACCGCCGGATGAACGATCGCATTCAGGGCTTTTAACTTTTCTTCGTCCTGAAAAACGATCTCAGCAATCCGTTTCCGGTCAAGTTCGCCGGTCTCTGTGGTGATCTGTCTGCCGAACAGCTTCACAATCTCTCCATAGCATTCGCCGCCCGGCAGCATCACAAGGTAACCTGCCTCGTCCGCCTGGATCACCGTTGCATCATAATTCTGTCCAAGGTACGTGAGCACTTCGCTTTTTCCGGCGCCCACGCCGCCTGTAATTCCAAAAACTTTCATTCTTTTGTATCCTTTCGCTCCTGGTATGAGTGCACTATTTCGCCTCGTACCAGTTGTTTCCTGTGTGCATATCGATCTCGAGTTTGACAGCCAGATGTGCTGCCCCGGTCATCTCCTCTTCCAGGATCTGTTCTGCCTTTTCGAGCTCGTCTTCCGGCACTTCCAGCAGCAGCTCATCGTGTACCTGAAGAAGAAGTCTGGTCTTTAACCGCTCCTCTTTCAGCCGTTTCGCCACGCGGATCATCGCTATTTTAATAATATCCGCCGCCGTTCCCTGGATCGGCGCATTCATCGCAACGCGCTCGCCGAATGACCGCTGCATAAAGTTGCTCGATTTCAGCTCCGGCATCGGCCGTCTGCGTCCGAACATCGTCACGGAATAGCCTTTTTCTTTGGCATCCTCTACGCAGCGGTTCAAAAACTCATGGATACCCGGATACGTCTCGAAATACTGCTGGATATAGGCCTCTGCCTCTTTCCGGCTGATGCCGAGATCCTGGCCCAGACCGAACGAACTGATGCCGTATACGATACCGAAGTTGACCGCCTTCGCATTTCTTCTCTGCAGCGGTGTTACCTCTTCAAGCGGCACATGGAACACTTTCGATGCCGTCATGCGGTGGATATCCTCCGCCTCGCGGTACGCCTCGATCAGGTTTTCATCGCCCGACATATGGGCCAGCACGCGGAGCTCAATCTGGGAATAGTCGGCATCCAGAAAGACACAGCCAGGCTTTGGCACGAAGGCTTTCCGGATCAGACGGCCAAGCTCCATCCGCACCGGAATGTTCTGCAGATTCGGATCGGTACTGCTGATGCGGCCGGTCGCGGTGATGGTCTGGTTAAATGTCGAATGGATTCTTCCATCTTTCCCGATCACGGCCTGCAGACCGTCGGCGTACGTCGATTTCAGTTTGGCAAGCTGGCGGTACTCCAGAATATCGGCAACGAGTTTGTGATCCGGTGCGAGCTTTTCGAGCACATCGGCGGCGGTGGAATAACCCGTCTTGGTCTTTTTGCCGCCCGGAAGCTGCAGCTTTTCAAACAGAATCACGCCGAGCTGCTTCGGGGAATTGATGTTGAACTCCTCGCCGGCCTCCTCGTAGATCTGTGCCTCCAGCTCTCCGATCCGCTCCGCCAGCTCAGCTCCGTAAACGGAAAGTGCTTCTTTTTCTGCGGCGATTCCATCCGCTTCCATCTGACGGAGCGTAAACACCAGCGGAATCTCCACATTCCGGTACAGATCCCACATGCCCTGCTCCTTCAGCAGCTTTTCCATGTTTTCCTGTGCGGCAAATACAGCATACGCCTGATGACCTGCATACGACTCCTGCTGTTCCGGCGTCATCTTTCCTGCGGCCGGAATCTTGCTTCCGCCGAAGATCTCTTCCACTGCCGGCACATAGCGGTGTACGTACTCTTTTACGATATCATCGTACGAATACTGTGATTTCAATGGATTTAATAAATACGCGGCAATTCCGGCATCAAACAGATGGGCTTCATCGGCGTCCGGCATATCCTTCAGAAATTCTTTTCCGTCCATGACGCAGAAAACCGAAATCTGCTTCTGCAGCTCAGTCAATTTTTCTTTTAAATAATCTCCGGTCAGGAAACCTTCTGCTGGGAAGTAAACAACATCCGGCTCTCCGCTTCCATACGCAACTGCCATACCGACAAGTGAACGGCTCCGATCTGCCATCGGTCCGTCCTTCGGGGTTTCTTCTGTCAGAAGAGCGGCTCCTGCCTTCTCCTCCTTCGCGATGGTTTCAAAGAGTTCTTCCGCCTCGGAAAAATCCGTTACGGTGCGCAGAAAGACGGCATCCTCTGGTTCTGCATTCGTCTCCTCGAAGCGGCCCAGCAGGTTCTTAAACTCCAGACGTTTGAACATCTCATACGCTTTTGGTGTATAAAAATTCGAGAGTGCCGCTTTTTCACGGTCGAGCTCCACCGGCGCATCGGTATCAATCGTTGCAAGTTTTTTGCTTAATTCCGCCAGATCATAATGATCACGCATCGCTTCTTTTGCCTTGTTCGGTTTGATCTCCTCGAAATGTGCATGCGCATTTTCCAGTGTCTCGTACTGCAGCAGGATTTTCGTCGCGGTTTTCTCGCCGACACCCGGCAGACCCGGGATATTGTCTGCGGTATCGCCCATCAGCGCTTTCAGATCGATGATCTGTTTAGGGAGAAGACTGTATTTTTCCAGCACCTCTGCCGTGTGGTAATTTTCAATCGTCGTCACACGCTTTACGGTCTTTGGAATCCGGATCAGAATGTGGTCCGTTGCAAGCTGCAGCAGGTCGCGGTCTCCGGATACGATCGTAACTTCCATCCCTTCCGCCTCGCATTTGCGGCCGAGCGTTCCTAAGATATCATCCGCCTCATAGCCCTCTTTTGTGACAATCTCAATGTCCATTGCTGCGAGCACTTCCTGGATCACCGGGACCTGTTCGCGCAATTCCTGCGGCATCGGCTTTCTCGTTCCCTTGTATTGGTCATACATTTTGTGGCGGAATGTCGGTGCATGGAGGTCAAACGCCACGGCAAGATACTGCGGCTGCTCCTCATCGAGAATTTTAAACAGAATATTCAGGAATCCATATACGGCGTTCGTGTGCAGTCCTTCTGCATTGGACAGATCCGGTACGCCGTAAAAAGCCCGGTTCAGAATACTGTGTCCGTCCAGTAATACGATTTTATCACTCATAATAATCCTTTCAGCCAGGGTAATTCTATCACTTCAAAATAGTGCAGAGCCAGGAGCACCAGAAACAGAACGAGAATCAGCATCAGCACCCGGAAAAACGTATCTTTGTACCGGCGGTGTCTCGCTTCTTCCTCTTTTTTCTCCAGATCGCGTTCCAGAAGTCCTGTCAGATTGTAGGAATCGGGCGCGTCATCCTCGAAATATGCCATCGCACGGTTCACAATAAAATATGTCTCCAGTTCCTCGTGGCATGTATGGCATTTCCGGATATGGGAAATAAACGGTTCCATCTCTTTCTCCGGCATATTTCCCTGCACGTATGGCTGTATTAATTTTTCTGCTTCTTTACAGTCCATAAAATCCTGCTCTCCTTTTGTATCCGGCCAGTGTTTTCCTCTGGCCGTTTTTTCTGCTATCTACCATCATACACTATTTTCTCATAATTTAAAAGAGACAACCCGCCGAAAATGGGTTGTCTCTTGTTCTCTTATAAGATAACTGTTTTCTAGTGGATTTCCATTATACACGGACAATGTTCGGGGTCTCTTTTCCTGCCTCGAAATCCAGTGCATTCTGCAGTGTGGTCTCTGCAATCGCACGCAGTGCTTCCTCGGTGAAGAATCCCTGATGTGAAGTGATCATAACGTTCGGGAAGGACAGGAGACGTGCTGTGGTGGAGTGCTCCAGAATCTCATCGGAACGGTCCTCGAATACGTTCGGGGTTTCCTCCTCGTATACGTCAAGGCCGACGCCGAAGAATTTTCTTGCACGGATTCCCTCGATCAGGTCGTCTGTCTTTACCAGACCTCCGCGGGACGTATTGACCAGGATCACGCCGTCTTTCATCTTTTTGATGCTCTCGCGGTTGATCATGTGGTATGTGCTGTCCATCAGCGGGCAGTGCAGGGAGATCAGATCACTCTGTGCCAGCAGTTCATCAAGAGTTACGTACGTAACAAAATCTTTTAAGGATTCATTCTGGTATACATCGTAAGCAATGACTTTCATGCCGAAACCGCGGCAGATTCTTGCCATAGCCGCACCGATTTTTCCGGTTCCGACGATTCCGGCGGTCTTCTGATAGAAGTTAAATCCCATCAGTCCGCCCAGACTGAAGTCGTTTTCTCTTACTTTCGTATATGCTTTGTGCATGTGGCGGTTTACCGTCATGGCCAGTGTCATCGCATGCTCAGCTACAGCCTCCGGGGAGTAACCCGGTACACGGCGTACATCAATGCCGTATTTTGCAGCTGTCTTTAAATCTACGTTGTTGAAGCCTGCGCAGCGCATTAGGATCAGCTTGACGCCTGCCTCATGCAGTGCTTCTACGGTTTTTGTTCCGACATCGGAGTTTACGAAGGCGCACACGGCATCGTAGCCCTTTGCCAGGGAAGCGGTTCTTGCAGCAAGGCCGGTTTTTAAATATTCCACTTCAATTTCTGGAAACTGCTCTTTGGTTCGGTCGAAAGATTCTCTGTCGTAGCTCTGGGTATCGTAAAATAAAATTTTCATAATGTTTTTCCTCCTCGCTTTGCGGTCATCTTATTGTTCCCGCTTACAGGTATTACTATACTTCATTGTTAAAACTTTGTCAATGTATTATTTGTTAAAATTTTATCAATTAGTAAATTTATTTTCAACATCTTTCACAACAGTACAAATTTACTGGATCACCTCGTCCAGGAACCGGGACGGCTCGACTTTCTTTTCAAACCGTTCCTCCACATAACAGAGCGTCAGCTCTTTCCGGGCGCGCGTCATTCCGACGTAGAACATCCGCCGCTCCTCCTCGATCGCCTCCGCAAGGACTGCTTTCTGATACGGCATTACACCCTCGTTGACGTCAAGAAGATAGACCTTGTCGTACTCGAGTCCCTTGACGCTGTGCAGGGTGGAAACCATAACTCCTTCCGCACTCTCTGCGCGCTGCTTCTGTTTTTCCTTCATCTTCTGCTGGTATTCCTCAATATGTGCAAACCAGCCCTCGATGCTTTTCTGGCTCTTTGCCGCCTCCTGCAGCTCGTCCAAAACGGAAATCAGATCATCCTCTTTCAGATGGCGGTATGCAGCATATTCCTTCACATACTGTTCATAGCCGATCGCATAGCGGATGTAATTGACCGCGCCGAACGGCGATAAATGCGTCAGTGTCGTGATATCCTGCTCCAGTTTGCGGATCCGCTGGCACATCCAGTCTTTTTCTTCGTAATATTCCAGAAGTGCATCGAACGAAACAGTCGCCTCCTCAAAGGCATCCCGCGACAGATAACGGTTCGGGCGGTTGGCAATCTTTAAAAACTCGCCGCGCTTCCGGCTTCCCATCGCAAGATTCAGATACGTCAGCAGATCTTTCGCAATCCAGTGGTCATAGAGATCCGGCAGGGTATCCCGCATCTGGAACGGGATCTGTGCTTCCATCAGTTCCTCTACTGCTGTCCGGCAGCCAAGATTCGTGCGGAACAAAAGCGCCATCTCTTCATACGGACAGCCGTTTTTCTCCGCCTCCCGCAGCTCCTCGGCAACGGCACGCATCTCCTCGCGCGGGTTCTTATATCCCCGGATTGCAACCGGAGCGCCTTTCTCGTTGTCGGTGGAAATCGCCTTTTCATACCGCTTTTTGTTGTGGTGGATCAGGCATTGGGACCGCTTCACGATAAATTCCGTACTACGGTAATTTTTATCGAGCACTACCTGCGCCGCGCCCGGGTAATCTTTCGGAAAATTCAGCATGATCTCCGGCTTGGCCCCGCGGAACTGATAAATCGACTGATCGTCATCCCCGACAATAAAGAGGTTATTTTCCGGCAGCGCCAGCATCCGCACAATCTCATACTGCACGGGGCTGATGTCCTGAAACTCGTCAATCAGGATATACTGAAATTTCTGCTGCCAGGCGCGGAGGACCTCCGGCCGCTCCAGAAAGAGACGTTTGCACTGCACCATCAGATCGTCGAAATCGAGTTTTTTGTTCTCCTTCCGCCATTTCTCATACGCCTCATAGATTTCGCGGAACTTTTCCTGCGGCATACAGGCGGAATAGTAATGTTCCAGCGGGATCTGATTGTTCTTCACAGTGCTGATTTCGCGCGCCAGATTTTCCTCGAGATCCTCTTCCTCCAGGTCTCTGGCATAGTGGTTGACCAGCTCGCGCATCAGCCGCTTTTTCTCTTCCTCGCTTAAAATATTGTTGCCGGACATGCGGTACGTATGGCGCAGAATCGCGTAGAATACCCCGTGGAACGTTCCAAAGGTGACCTGGGTACTCGTCTTTCCCATCGCCTTCAAATACCGCTCCTTCATCTCTTTTGCCGCCGCACGCGTAAATGTTACGACAAGAATACGAGAGGCGGAAATGCCGCTCGTTACAAGCTGGCAGGTCCGCCCCGTAATCACTGCGGTTTTCCCCGACCCCGGTCCGGCAAGGACCATCATGGGGCCGGTGGTATGCATCACCGCTTTTTTCTGTGAATTATTATATATCATTTGGATAATTTCTCAATCGCTTTGTCGATGCGGGCAAGAGACTCCTCTTTTCCCAGAACCTCAAGGATTTCCGTTGCGCCGGCCGGTGTCATCTGTTTTCCGGAAAGAGCGGTACGGATCGGCCACATAATATAACCGGTCTTGTATCCTTTTTCTTTTCCGAATGCGCTGAGCATCTCAAAGAGAGCATCATTGCTGAAATCTTCCTGCGCTGCCAGCAGCGGTTTTACTTCCTGAAGAAGTGCAAGGGAGGTCTCCTCGTTTGTCTTCATCTTTTTGTGAGTGTACATCGAAGCGTCGTACTCCGGAACTTCCTCGAAGAAGTCGATGAGGTCTGCAATATCCGGGAATACTTCGATTCTTGTTTTTACCATGGCTGCAATTTTCTTAAAATCGAGCGGACGGTGGATTGTCTTCTGGATATACGGAAGCGCCATCTCATAGAACTTCTCGTCGTCCATTGCCTTCATGTACTCGCCGTTCATCCAGCGGAGTTTTGTCATATCGAAAACGGCCGGAGATTTGCTGATGTGGTGGTAATCGAAGATTTTTACCAGCTCCTCGAGAGAATAGATCTCGCGGTTTCCTTCCGGGCTCCATCCAAGAAGGGCTACGAAGTTGACAATGGCATCTTTTAAGAAACCCTGATTGATCAGGTCTTCATAAGAAGAATGGCCGCAGCGTTTGGACAGCTTCTGATGCTCCTCGTTGGTGATCAGCGGACAGTGTACGTAAACCGGAACTTCCCAGCCGAATGCCTCGTAAATACGGTTGTATTTCGGGGATGAGGACAGATACTCATTACCGCGGACAACGTGGGTTACACCCATCAGATGGTCGTCGATGACGTTTGCGAAGTTGTAGGTCGGATATCCGTCGGATTTGATCAGGATCAGGTCTTCCAGCTCCTCGTTGTTTACGGTGATGTCTCCGTAGATCTCATCGTGGAAGGTTGTGGTTCCTTCGGTCGGCATATTGAAACGGATGACGTACGGTTTGCCGGCTGCCAGATTGGCCTCTACTTCCTCTTTGGAAAGACCAAGGCAGTGTTTGTCGTAGATCGAGATTTCTTTTCCGCCTACGTTACGCTTGCACTGGCTCAGGCGCTCTGCGTCACAGAAGCAGTAATAAGCGTCACCCTGCTCTACCAGCTGTTTTGCGTATTTCAGGTACAGACCTGCTGCATTACGCTCGCTCTGTACGTACGGGCCGCAGCCGCCGTCTTTGTCCGGTCCCTCGTCGTGTACCAGGCCGGTCTCTTTTAAGGTACGGTAGATGATATCAAGTGCGCCTTCCTGGAAACGCTCCTGGTCGGTATCCTCGATACGGAGCATAAAGGTTCCGTCATCGTGTTTTGCGATCAGATACGCATACAGGGCAGTACGCAGATTTCCTACATGCATCCGGCCTGTCGGGCTCGGTGCAAATCTTGTTTTTACATTGCTCATTTTTCTTTTCTCCTGATTTCTGGTTTTTCTGGAACAATCCTTTTGTCTGTTCCCTTCCACCATTTATTTAGAATGGAAAACAGCCCGGCGTTTCTTCCGAGCTGCACCATCCTTCCACTTTTGCCAGCGGCAATGCTCTTTTTCAGACCTCTACGCCGTGCTGTTTCAAATATTCCATAAAGTCGCCGACGGTAGAAAGGTCTGTCAGTTCGTCGGTGTCGATTTCAATTCCGTACTCGTCTTCTAATGCCATAACCATCTCGTAGAGATCCAGGGAATCTGCACCCAGGTCATCTTTAAAAGAGGTATCTTCGTTGATGCTGTCTGCATCACAGTTGAGCTGTTCTACTAAAATTTCTTTTATCTTTTCTAACATTGTTCTGCTCCTTCCTGCCTCTACCCGGCAGCCAGTATTTCTTTCGAAAAAAGTGTATCTGTTATTCCGGCATTTGTCAATAGATTTTTCTACTTTTACTGTTCTTCCGCCTGTGCCTCTCCTTCTCCGCTCTTTCCATCCTGGAACACAATAAAGCGGGAGACGCACAGGGCAATGCCGATTTCCGTCAGGATAAAGAGCACCGATGTTCCTCCGTAACTGATAAATGGAAGGGTAATTCCCGTTGCCGGCATCAGTTTCAGAACAACGCACAGGTTCAGAATAACCTGAATGGAAATATGTGCAAAAACGCCGCTCACCATCAGCATTCCATACGCGTCCGGTGCATTCTGTGCAACCACAAACAGACGGTACAGCAGGTAGCCAAACAGCAGCAATACAAGAAGCGCGCCAAATATTCCAAGCTCCTCGCAGATGATCGAGAAGATCATATCGTTCTGTGCTTCCGGAATTGTTGTAATCTTCTGCGTACTGTTGCCAAGTCCTTTTCCGAGAAATCCACCGGAGCCAATCGCATAAAGTCCCTGCAGAATCTGATAGCTGCCTCCGGAAAGCCATTCATAGATACGGTTCGACCGGAAGTCACCGCCTATTCTTTCAAAGATCTGCAGATTATTTTTTAAAATGATAATCGCAAAAACGCCAATTACCGCCGCGCCCGGAATCACACGCGCATAAAATTTTACCTCCGGGTCCGCCAGAAACAAAATGACGCAGGCGATGAGTCCCAGAATAATGGCGGTACTCAGGTTGTCCGTCAGAATCCACGCAGCCAGCGCCTGCAGCACGCCAAGTCCGAGGACAATTGCTTTTGCGCGGATGGTACGCATATTTTTTCCCATCTTCAGGATAATGTATGGCAAATACAGAATCAGCCCCAGCTTTCCAATCTCCGCAGGCTGAAGACTGCCACCGCCGATCCGGAGCCATCTTCTCGCCCCGTAGGCTTCATAACCAAGCGGCGTAAACCTTACCGCCGCCATCAGAAGGAGACTTCCCCAGTATACCAGTGCTGCAATCCGCTGGAACCATACACTATGATAATCTACAAACTTCGACAATATCACAATCCCCACCAGAACAATAGCAGAAAGCCCCGCCTGATGCGTGAAATAATACATATCATTTCCCTTGAATGTACTGGCCGCCTCGTAGGCACTCGCGCTGTACAGCATAATCAGTCCGAAGCTGACCAGCAAAATAGTGCAGGCCAGCAGGTTATAATCATAAAAATCCGAAGGAAGTTTTTTCTTCCTCTTTTTCTTCTTTTCTTTCTTCTGGGATGGCATGTTTACTTTCTCTGCCATGAAGTTTCCACCTCCATTGTTTTACTCCATTTATTTCAGTGCATAGCCAAGCAGGCTGACAAAGCCCGGATTTCGGTCGGTCGTTCCGAGGATAACCTTACGCACCAGCTCCGGATCGTCCGTGATAATGTTGTCCACGCCGCAGTTGACCATCCGCTGCATATCTCCCTGATAATTCAGCGTCCAGGCACAGACTTCTTTACCAAGACTGTGCGCATGCTCTACAAAGCTTTCGGTGATGTACGTATATTTTACAGAAAAGAAGTCCGCCGCGTCCATATCCTCCAGGCCTCCGTACGACATTTTCATCGTATACCCGGTCTTGATATCCGGATTGATTTTCTTTGCCTGCCTGAGGAAATTGTAGTTCATGGAAGTCAGCACACACTGATCCACAAAGTCATTGTCCTCGATGATTTTCACCACTTTTTTGACAATATTCTGGTTGTGGCCGTTGTATTTTACTTCGATATTCAGGTTGATTTTTCCTTTCGCGTACGCGATGACTTCTTCCAGCTTCGGAATCTGCTCGCCGCGGAATTTTTTGTTGAATCGTACACCGGCATCGAGCTGGCTGATTTCATCGTAGGTCAGGGTCCAGATGCTGGCATTCAGACCGGTTGTCCGCTTCAGATTTGTGTCGTGCATAAGGACAATCTCACCATCACTCGTCTCCTGTACATCGATCTCCGCGTAATCCGACATGCTGTCCACTGCATATTTGATCGCGCTCATCGTATTTTCCGGTGCTTTTCTGGCTCCGCCCCGGTGCGCTGACACCGAAATATACTGGGAGGAAGCCGTTGCCTCTGCACGTGTTGCGCGCATGGCATATACAAGATAAACCGTTTCTCCCGCCAGCATGGCGATCGTGAGAACCACCGCCGTTACCGGACCGCAGAAGGTGCGTACCAGCTTCGAGCTCGGCTTTTTCGTTGTCCGGCTCTTCTGGTAGCCCTTTCGGGAGGAACGGATAAAAATCAGATACAGATACGTAATGCTTCCGACAAGGCCGAACGCTCCGCCGATCAGGCTCATCGTCGATTTGACCCAGTCACCGTAGACGATGACGGTACTGACAACGGTAGACGGCGTTTTCACCAGCTTTGCATAGGCAACGACAGCCGTTCCGAAAATCAGATACAAAACCCACGTAATCAGAAAAATCATCACCTGGAAAAAGACGTTGATGCCAAGCTCACGCAGCACGCGTTTTTCCAGTGTCTGGCGCACCCGCAGATGGGTATTTTTCTCTTTTTCCGTCATCATGCACCGGAACGGGATGGTGTAGGAAAACACAAACGAGAACGCGACAAGCAGAATCGTCAGCACCACCGGGATCCAGTATGCCGGGAAGGCATTGAAAATCTTCGTCAGGGAAACCTGAAGCAGTTTCATACTGCGGATGGCGCTGTAGCTGCTGTGCAGCCAAAGGTACGGGAAGCTCGCTGCCATGTAGAAAAACCAGGTCCACGGGCGGGCACGCACAAACTGTGCAGCTCCTCTTCCGCCGGCAAGCATCATGACAGGAACGGAAATCCGTTTTCGTTTCCAGGAGGCCTCCAGAGCCGCCATGACAGCATAGATTTCAAACAGCATACAGAAAAAGAAAGCAAGCAGAATTCCAAAAATCAGCAGAAGGGTCAGCGGATGCAGCATGATCTTGTTGAAGTTTTCCGATGTCATATAACTCGTTCCCAGCTGTTTTAAGGAAAAGTTGATCGCCGCATTGGCGAGTCTTGAAACCAGCTGGCTGGAAAACAGGCGGTAGACCGTCTCAAATATCACGATGCTAAGCAGGTTTTTCTGCAAAAGTTTCCATGCCATATTCAGATAAATTCGTATCATTCCTGCATTTTTTACTGCCTTTTTTCTCATCTGCTGTTGTTCTCTCCTGTCAGCCGCAATTCCCCCCGATGAATCTGTATGCAAAAATTACCTTTATTTTTTCTCTTTTGTATTTTACATTTGACACTTCGAGTCTTTTTTGAAGCTCTTTTTCTTTCTGTTCATTTTAAACTATCTTCCAGTATAACACAAAACCGGGTCTTTGAGTATTCTTTTTTCTATTTCTGGTTGCACCACTTCTGCAGTTTTTTTACCATGGCGGATGGGCCGCTTACTGTGCCGTCGATCGGCGTGCCGAGTTTTTTCTGCCAGGCGAGGATTGTCTGCGGACCGATATAGCCGTCCATGCCGGCCGATGCCCATTTCTGCATTTCTTTTACAAGGGCCGATCCGCCTTTTGGCGTACTGTCCCACTCGGCGGCTGTGATGCCATCACAGAATTTCCGGTTGACGGCCAGCTGATTGCTGATTTTTCCATCCTGCGGTGTGCCGAAAAGTTCCTGCAGACGGCGCGTCAGATTTTCGCCCCAGATTCCGTCCTCTGCGACTGTCTTTCCGGATGACTTTGCTGTCTCTGCCGATTTTTCTTTTGCGGGACCGGCATAACGGCAATACGCTGTATGGCAGTTGACCCAGCCTGCCCCTGAGAGAAGCCGTCCCCAGCTTGTGTTCTGGATTTCCGTCACCGTGTAGCTTCCCTGATCCCGGATCGTTCCGGCAATCCTGCTGTCCGCATCCGGTGCCTGACGGATGTTGAGGGCCGCTGTCTGCACCTGATAGATCCCGGGCGCATACGTTTTTCCTGTTCCGCTGCCTGCTGTTCCCGTTCCTGTGCTCCCTGCACCGCTTCCGATCATCCGCTTCATGCGGTCCCAGTCACCGCGGTTCATGATCTGGCTCGGACAGTATTTGCTGCAGATGTCATAATGACGATAGACTCTTTCCAGCGGAATCCCCGTCTCCCGCATGATCTCCCGCACCAGTGCCGCAGTATTTTCAAATGCTTTTTCATAATTATACCCGGCCTGCACACACATCTCCACACCGATGCTGTTCTTGTTGCCGTACTGCTGAAACAGATTTTTTCCGCCGTAATTAATGCCGACATGCCAGCACCCCCGGCTGTGCGGTGCCGCCTGGTAGGCTGTGTCACCGTCATCGACGTAATAGTGTGCGGAAATGTTCTGGAAATTCCCGTCATGCTGTGCTCTCGCATGTGCCCGCGCATCGGCACCTGCTGCGAAGTTGTCGGTGTTGTGGACTACGATACATTTGGGATTGTTTTCCGCATACGTATTCTGATTTCCAAGATACGACCGATCAATTCTCATATTCTCCCCTTTCTGATGGTTCAGACTGCCCGGCATAACACAGATTTTTTGAAGCGCCGTTCACTCTGGCTTATGGATCTGCTTGATAATCTGATTCACATAATTGCTCAGCCCCGCCACCAGAATCCCCTGCATGACCGCCGTAAAAACCGCCATCGCCCCTTCCTTCGCCGTCTCAATCTCACTCGTCGCCATCACCCAAACCGCACACAGCACCATGCTGATGCCGCCTAAGATCAGCGGAATGTACTTATTCTTCACCGCCTGCGCCTGCCGCAAAGCAACACCGAAAAAATACAACACGAACGCAACGACGATGAGTTCGGGCTTTACATAATTCATTGCTTCCATGGAACATCCTTTCTGACTGTTCTGTTTTTGAAAGTCTTTTTTCTATATTATGATGGGATAATGATTTACGACTGGATAAGATTTTCTTACTGTAAACCCAAAAAATCCCACCTGTTTTTCAGATGGGATTTTCCAGTGGTGTGCTGTTCTTTGATTTTTAATTTACTATCTTGTGCAGCAATTCCCCTGACCTGCCCCTGGCTGCGGTGCCGCACAGAAAGTCTTTGCATCAAACGACGGATTAAACGCATAAAAGTTCTTCGAATTCAATTCGTCCTGTACAGAACGCAGTGCTTCACCAAAACGCTGGAAATGCACAACTTCACGCGCCCGCAGGAAACGAATCGGATCTGCAACTTCAGGATCTTTTACCAAACGAAGGATGTTATCATACGTTGACCGGGCTTTCTGCTCCGCAGCGAGGTCTTCGAACAAATCTGTCAAAGGATCACCTTTCGACTGGAACTCACAAGAATTAAACGGAACTCCGCCAGCCGCCTGTGGCCAGATTCCGGCTGTGTGGTCTACATAGTAATTAGCAAAACCGGAATTCTGAATTTCTTCCAGCGAAAGATTACAGGTAAGCTGATGAACGATCGTGGATACCATTTCGAGATGAGCTAATTCCTCGGTACCAACATCATTCAACACCCCCGCTACAATTCGGTTCGGTGCTGTGAAACGCTGAGAGAGATACCGCATGGATGCGCCCATCTCTCCATCCGGTCCACCATACTGACTCATGATAATTTGGGCGATTTTGGGGTTTGGTGTCGTGATGTTTACAGGATACTCGAGGCGTTTTTCATAATTCCACATCCGTCAGCACCCTCCTTTCCGGTTGACTTCCCACGGCCATGGCTGCATAACCCATTCGAAAGAACGGCTCATGCGGTCGTTGGCGGTATCGATCGTGAGCGGGCCGTACTGTTCGGCGTACTGTTTCAGTGCTTCTTTTCGAAGCTCCACTTTTTCCCGGAAAAAGGCAAGTGCATCTTCATCCTCCGGGTGGGTGTCGAGGTAAAGGTTCATTTCAACAACAGCAAAGCTGACCTGATCAATCCAGGCGAGCAGCTTTTCGCGGGATGGCATCTGCGGCATCATAGGCACTGTCCTCCTCCCTTTCCACAGAATGGTTTACAGAGTTCCGGGAATAAGGTTCCATTTTTTAATGCAGCGGAAAGATCATAGATCTGTTCAAACCGCTGCATCGGAACGTACGCCATTGCAGGTATCATATGATCTACATGCTGCATTTTCCGCGGGAAATTCCTTGGTTCCATCTTCAGTTCCATATTGTTTGAAGCGGCGCGGCGGTTCTGCATATTGTTCGCACCGCAGCAGCCGCGATTCATACGGGATGAATCCATACCATGTTCCTCTTTCATTTTCTGTTCTTTATAGAGTATGAAGAAAATAAGAAAGTGTCAAAAAAGGCAGCGGTTTCTCTTCCGCTGCCTTTCTGTCATACTAATGAAATTTTCATCAAAACTGCATCTCATACAAATGCGCATAAATCCCGCCTTTCGCGAGCAGTTCCTTATGTGTGCCTTCCTCCGCAATTCCATTCTCCGTCAGCACCAGAATCCGCTTTGCATTCCGGATTGTGGACAGCCGGTGCGCAATCACGAAGGTTGTCCTGTCTTTCGCCAGAAGTTCCAAAGATTTCTGGACGACTTTTTCGCTTTCGTTATCGAGCGCTGAGGTTGCCTCGTCGAAAATCAGGATCGGCGGGTTTTTGAGGAATACGCGGGCGATGGAAAGCCGTTGTTTCTGGCCACCGGAAAGTTTTACGCCGCGCTGGCCGATATCGGTGTCGTAGCCGTCCGCCAGCTCCATGATAAATTCATGTGCATTGGCCGCTTTCGCTGCGCGGATGACCTCCTCGTCGGTCGCATCCGGTCTGCCATAGCGGATGTTGTCGATGATCGTTCCCGCAAACAGGTACACATCCTGCTGCACAATACCGATCTCATCGCGCAGATCCTTTAACTTCACATCGCGGATGTCCTTTCCATCCAGCAGAATCCGTCCTTCTGTCACATCGTAAAAACGCGGAAGCAGAGAACAGAGTGTCGTCTTTCCGGCGCCGGAGCTGCCGACCAGTGCCACATAGTCGCCGGCCGGGACATGCAGATTCACATTGCTTAACACGTTTTCCTTCGACTCCTCATAGTGGAACGAAACGTTTTCAAAGGTTACTTCTCCCTGCACATTCTTCAGTGGCAGTGCATCCGGCTTGTCCTGGATATCCGGTGCGATGCTCATAATTTCCAGGAAACGTTCATAACCGGAATAACCATTCTGGAACTGCTCTGTAAAGTTCACCAGCTTTTTCACCGGATCTGTACAGTTGTTGATGTACAGAAGAAAGGTAACCAGATCCGCCGCCCCAAGCTTCCCGCCTGTCATCAGCAATGCGCCGACAATCAGCGAAATAACGGTAATCAGCGTCGAAAAGGCTCCCATTCCCGAATTGTAAATTCCCATATAGCGGTAGCTGACCTTCTTCGAATCGACAAAACGGTCATTTCCCGCATTGAACTTACGCATCTCTTCTGTCTCATTTCCAAACGATTTGACAACACGGATCCCCGAAAGACTGTCCTCAATCTGACTGTTGATATCCGCAATTCTGCGGCGGTTTTCCTTGAATGCACTCTTCATGCGGCTGTTCATCACTAACGCAAACAGCAGCATCACCACAATAACCACAAGCGGCACACATGCCAGCATAGGATTTACCACAAACAGAATAATCATCGCGCCGATCAGTTTGATAAACGAAATGACAATATTCTCCGGCCCATGATGTAAAAGCTCACTGATATCGAACAGATCGCTTGTGATGCGCGACAGCAGATGGCCAACCTTCTGGTTATCGAAAAAAGCAAACGAAAGCTTCTGATAATGGCCGAAGATCTCGTTCCGCATATCATGCTCAATCCGCGCCCCCATCACATGGCCGTAATAGGCAATATAAAAGTTACAGTACATTTCAACCAGAACCATAGCAATCATCAGAATACCGAGGCGGATAATCTCACCCGTTGCCTGCTCCAGCGGCTTTTCCACAACCGTACTCGTAATATACCGTACAATCAGCGGAATCACCAGTGTAATGGCTGCTCCAAGCATTGCAAAAAACATGTCGGTAAAAAACAATCCCTTATATGGAATGTAATACCGCGCCAGCTGGCGGATTCTTCCCTTCTCTTTTCCTGTTTCTTTTTCTTTACTCATCCTGTCCTCCCTTTCCGTTGGAAACCATTTTGTAATCTTTTCGGAACTCAGACGGTGATACGCCGCATGCCGTTTTAAATGATTTCATGAAATGCTTATCATTTTCAAATCCAACCTGTTTGGCAATTTCCGTAATTTTATCTTCTGTTTGAATCAACAGACGCTTTGCCTCCGCAATGCGGATCTCCTTCAGATAGTTCACAAAATTCACACCGGTATGTTCTTTAAACGCTGCTGAAAACAGCGAATAATTCATGCAAATATGGTTAGATACCATCGCCATATTCAGATCTTTTGCATAATTTTCCCGAATATATGAAATTGCCTCTTCCATTTTTTCTTTTCCGGCTGTCTGACTTTTCAGGCTTTCCCTGTAAACGTGTATCCATTCTTCAAACGCATCCAGAAACAGATCTGCATCACGGTACTGCAGAGGACGCGGACATTTTTCCTGTTTTTCCGGCATGCGGTAAAAAAGATCCAGTTCTTTGCAGATTGCTTCCGTCACTGTCAGAAGCTGATAGGGGGAGACCCTCTGATGCGCCGCCTCAAAATACCAGTTCCGCATTTTTCGCAGCACAGTATCTGCCCGGTCCGTTGGCACCTGCAGAATAAATTTTTCCTGAAACTGTGCCAGCTCCGGCTTTTCCTCAAAACATTTTTTCTGATATTCTTCCACAGGATTTTTCTGTATAAATGCCATTTCCCGGGCCAGCAGTGCTTCCTGGTATGCCTCTGGAATTTCCATCACAGAACGATGTTCTTTTCCCACTCCGAGACAAAATCTCTCATCTTTTTCTTTCATGATCCGCTCTGCCTCCGGTTCCGGCAGAAGATACAGAACTCCTCCTTCTACGCCTTCCAGCAGAATTCCGCTGCATTTCGAAAACCGTTCCCCATTTGCCTTGCTGGTCAGCAGGATCCGGAAGCTGTCGTTTCCGATGTGGCGCCGGAGCCTGCTTTCCATATCCATCCATTCGTTTTCTTCGGCCATTTCTGCATTCATCATCAGATAACGGAGCTGATTTAAAAAGCACCGTTCTTCCTCTTCTTCCGTTTCCCGGGTCTCCGAAAGCTCTCGTTCCAGATTTTCCAGAAGCTGTTCTATCGTCTCCCGCTTGATCGGTTTTAAAATATAGTCCCGAACTCCATGTTTCATCATTTCAACCGCATAGGAAAATTCATCATAGCCACTTAAAACAATAACAACAGGTTTCTGTGACAGCTCCTCCATTTTGTTGACCAGTGTCAGACCGTCCATTTTGGGCATACGGATATCAGTGAACATGACGTCCACCCTCTGTTTTCTCAAAATCTCCAATGCCTCTTCTCCGTTTCGACACTCCAGAATCTCCTCCACCGGCACGCTGCTTCGCCGGATCATCGCCACGATTCCCTGTCGAATCAATTTTTCATCTTCTACAACCAGCAGTGTATTCATTTTCTTTTTCTTCCTCTTTCTCGTCACCCTCTTGATCCATCGGAGAATATTTCCCCCTCGTGATGGGAAGATGAATGCTCACCTTCGTATAGCAATGCTCTTTTGTATAAACTGACAGTCCATACTCTGTTCCAAATTGAATGTGGATTCTGTCCTGTACATTCCGAAGCCCGATTCCATGTTTCGGCTGTGTATCTGAATTCAGGCGCATTCTTAGTTTACGTCTCAGAATTGCAAGCTGCTTTTCTGACATGCCTATTCCGGAATCTGTGATTTCAATCTCAAAGCTCTTTTCATGCTCTATTCCTTTGATTTCAATGACGGCGTCTGCATCCAGCTCCTCAATTCCATGTGTGATTGCATTTTCCACAATCGGCTGAAGAGACATCTTGGGGATATCCTGCCGATACAAATTTTCCGGTATCTGAACAGATAATGTAATTGTGAAATCATACCGCAGATTCATCAGTTCCACATAGTTCTGAATATAATTCATCTCATCCTGAACGGTTACCAGAAATTTATTCCAGCGCATATTGTAGTGCAGCATTTCACCAAGTGCTGTTACCGCATCGGAAATCGTATACTCTTCATTAATCTCAGCCATCATCTTAATGGATTCCAGAACATTATAAATAAAATGAGCGTTAATCTGGTTCTGCATTGCCCGGATTGCCGTATCTTTCAGCGCTGCCTCCCTTTTGATGCTTTCCTCGTTCTGTTTCTGAATTCTCTCCAGCATTCCGTTGATACCATAGCTCATTTCCCGCATCTCTTCTGCGCTGTAACAAACCTTTATCTTTGTTGTTCCATTGTCAATCTGACGCATCTCACACAGGACGTCATAAAACTCCTTCAGCAGGCCACGCACAATCAGATTGACCACCACAATCAGAAGCAGCCCGAAGCCGGCAAATTCAAGCAGCATTCTCTGCTGCTGTTTGATCATGTTTCCGGTTGCATCATCCAAATTGGTCAGTGTTACAAACATTCCATTGAGTTTATCGACTTTCCGAAGCACAATTGCAACGTTTTTCCGGTCAATCACCGCGCTCTGCTGACTCTCTTTTCTGTCACGGATTCCTGCCCGGAACAGAATCAGCCCCCGATAGGACTGCCATTTGCAGGCTGCCGCTGTTTTTCCGCAGTCATATAAATTCCAATTTTCATCAACAAAGCAGGCCCAGCTGCTGTCACCGGATCGATAAATTTCGGGAAATATGTCTGCCATACGCATGGATACCTCGATCACGCCAAGCCTTCCTCCGCTTTGATCCCGCAGTTCCCGTACATAAGTCATCAAATGGGAACCTTCTTTTTTTGTACCGGAGATAATATTTTTTTCCTGTATGTCAAAAAACCACTGTCCTCCGCCCTGATAGCTTCGGTACCAGGCGCAGTTTTTCATCTTTTCCTTCTGGTACAGGATCGGCTGCTGCTCCAGAAAACCATCTGCCATGGCAAAAATATGGATCTGGTACAGATCTGGCATTGCCTCCTGCATTTTATCGATTATGCTGATGCTGTTGTTTCGAAATTGCTGATAATAGCTCTCCGAGATCTCCTCTCCCCTCCTGAGATGAAGAAGATATTTTTCCAACGGTTCATACTCCTGCAGCGTATCTACAACCATTGAGCAGGCATTCGCTTTTGCATTCACCTCCGCACAGGTAAGATCTATTGCCGTTACTGCTTCATTTACCCCATGATCTATGGCATTCTTTTTGATACTCCTAAACCCAAAGCACATCATGCCAAAAAGCGGAATAAAAATAAAGATCAACGTTGTTACGGTAAATTTTTGGTTCAGTTTCAGTCCGCGAAACCAGTTTCGCATTTTTCATCCCCCAGTTTTCTTTTCGGTTCTGTAACCTTACTAATTTTACCAGTTTTTTCTTTAAAAAGCAATTTTTTCAGAAAAATTATTGACAAAAAGAGAAGACGGTACACTTTTTTTCCGTGCACCGTCTCTCTTTTCGCAAGACTCATATATGACGCAAAGCATGATTCCAGGGAAACAGCTTTCGTACCATTGTTATACTGTTGTCAGATCCCACGGTTCATAAATCTTTGGAACATCGCTGATCAGACGTTTGGTATACGCTGCTGTCGGGTGAAGAATTACTTCTTCTGCCGGTCCCGATTCCACAAATTTTCCATGCTCCATAATATAAACATTATCGGATACATAGTAAGCAAGACCAATATCGTGGGTGATGAAGATAATCGTCATATTGATCTCATCACGCAACTTCAGCAGCATATCCAGGATCGTTGCACGTGAGCAGGCATCAATCATAGACGTCGGCTCATCGGCAAGCAGAATCTTTGGTTTCAGAAGGAAAATACGTGCAATCATCAGTCGCTGCATCTGGCCTCCTGACAGCTCAAATGGATATTTGTTTGTCAGTTCTGCGTATTTTAAGTTTACAAAGCTGCAGGCCTCTGTCATCAGACGTTCTTTTTCTTCTTTCGGCAGATTCTTGTCACCGCGCATATTAATGCAATCCAGCAGAACAGAATCTACACGTTTAAACATATTGTAGGAAGCAAACGGATCCTGGAAAATCGCCTGAATTCCCTTCCAGTACTCTTTTTTCTTCTTTCCGTTCGAGATGTCTCTTGGTTTACCCTGGAAATCAATTTCACCTTCCGTTACGCTGATCAGCCCGAGCAACATCTTCGAAAGGGTTGTTTTTCCGGATCCGGATTCTCCTACGATAGAAACAAATTCACCTTCATGAAAATCGAAATCAACATGGTCTACAGCGACCGTTTTTGCATCGCCAAAGCCAAACACTTTCGTTACGCCTCTTCCGGAGAGGCATGGTTTTAATTCTTTACCATCACGCATTTGCATACACCTCCCGAACCTTTCTCTCAGACATCAGGCAGCGGTACTCTCTTCCGTTCGGCAGTTCGATGACCTCTGGTTTCATACCGCGGCAGGTTGGCTGTGCATAAGGACAGCGGTCTGCGAAACGGCAGCCCTCCGGCGGATGCTTCAGGTTTGGCGGAGTTCCCGGAATTGCAGTCAGCTTCTGTTCTCTTACACCTTCCTCCGGAACGATGATCGATCCCATCAGACCTTTGGAATATGGATGCAGCGGATCGAATACCATTTCTTTTGCGGTACCTTTTTCTACAATCTGTCCAGCATACATAACCATAATATCATCGGTTACGTTGTAAAGAAGCGGCAGCTCGTGTGTGATGAAGATCATGGATTTGATAAATCCTTTTTCCATCAGATCACGCATCATTTTAATAACCATTTTCTGGGAAGTTACATCCAGCGCGGACGATGGCTCATCGGCGATCAGTACCTTCGGAGAAAGAATGGTCGAAATTGCGATAACGGTTCTCTGTTTCATACCTCCGGAAAGCTCAACCGCATGCTTTTGCAGTACCTCCTCCGGCAGGCCTAAGATCTGAAAACGTTCTTTTGCCAGATCATAAATATCCTTTCTCGGCATTTTCGGATCATGCGCATGAATAACGTCTTCTACAAATCGGATGATTTTCTGTGTCGGGTTCAGAGCATTCATTGCTGCCTGCGGAATGTAGGCGATCTCATTGCCCAGAATATTTTTCCGGACATCGTCTGGTTTCATTCCGGAAATTTTTCTTCCATCTACGATAATATCGCCGCTGATGTAGTGAAGCGGTGCGAAATAATAGCCCATCAGGGACAGTGCCAGCGTCGATTTACCACAGCCGGACTCACCTGCTACACCGAGGGATTTTCCCTCCTCAATCTTCAGGGAGACTCCGTCTACGGCGTATACATCTTCATGAAAACGAGTTACATATTTCGTTTTCAGATTGTTTACTTCCAGCATTACTTTTCCCATAGCTGCCTCCTTAGTCTCTTAACTGCGGGTTGAATACCTGGTCAAGACCGGTGTTCATCAGGTTAAGAGAGAATGAAATAAGTGCGATTACAAGAATAACCGGGAAATATGCCCACCATGCACCGTTTAAGTGTGCATTGTACTGGGTTGCCCATTGCATCATAAGACCAAGTGTTGCAGTCTTTGTGGTTGCCGGTCCAAGTCCGATCATAGAAAGCTGTGCCTCTGCCAGAATTCCGGAGGAAATCTGGAGAATGAAGGCCATAACAACGTAGGATGCAACGTACGGAAGGATGTCGGTAAGGACAATCCGCAGCATGCTGTGGCCGGACAGTTTGGAAAGGTTTACATGGTCACGGTTTCGAAGAGAAATAACCTGGGAACGTACAGAACGTGTTGTCCACGGCCATGCGGTAATTCCGATCAGGAGTGCCACCATCATGATTCCCCTCTGAGACTCACCTACGCTGTAGGAGATGAGGATCAGGAGAACGAAGGATGGGATAACGGTGAACAAGTTGGTAAAGAACAGAATCAGGTTGTCCACAAAACCTCCAAGGTAACCTGCAAGAAGTCCGAGGAACAGTCCGATCACAGTTGCAATGATTCCCGCAACCAGACCAATTTTCAGGGATGAACCTGTTGCAGAGATCAGCTCAGTCAAAACATCACGACCAAAGTTATCTGTACCAAGAACAAAGTTCTGACGGTTAATGACATCTTTTTCATTGATGTACTGCTTGCTGTCGATGCTCTGAACCTCTTCCAGCTCACCGGTCTCTTCATTTTTCTCGGCAATAATGGTTGGAACATCCTCTAAAATACCGTCGATTTCGTTGTCAAGACGCTGATATTTTTTCTTTTTTGCTGCGATAAGGCCTTTCTGTTCTGCATTTGGGTCATATTTTTCCTCCCAGAGAGCAATCAGACCTTCTGCATCGGTAACATCGATTTCACTGGCATCTACACCGCCGTATTTTTCCAGCCATTCTGCCATCATAGAACGGTTGTCCATTGTCAGTTTGCTTTCAACGATGGATGCGGTTGCATCAACATTCATCTTATACGTTTTGCCGGAATTTACGGTGTCCTGAATCGAAAGATAGGTACCCGGTTTGAAAAAGTTTCCGTTTCCGATCATTGCCAGCGGATCTTTTGCCACAACAAGCGGATAGATGATAATAGTCAGGAGAATTGCCAAGAAGATTACAAATCCTGTCACGAATTTTCCTGAATGAAAAATCTGTTTGATTGTATTTTTCATAGCGTATTCTCCTTTCTAATCCTGCTGGGATGCTTTGACACGTGGGTCAATGACTGCATACAGAAGTTCAACAAGCAGGTTGGCCAGCAGAACCATGATAGTAATGATTAACGTACAGGCAGAAAGCAACGGATAATCCTGGCCGGTAACTGCTGAGAGCATCGTTGTTCCAAGTCCCGGATAACTGAATACCATCTCAGCTACCAGGTTACCGCCTATCATGGTACCAAGGGACATTGCAAGACCGGTGATCTGCGGAAGCATTGCGTTACGGAACACATATTTCACAATCGTATGATCCTTGATTCCAAGGAAACGACTGTATTTTACATAGTCGGCATTCAATTCATAAATTGACATTGAACGCATACCAATAGCCTGGCCGCCGATCGTGATGATTACGATAGACCAGAACGGCAACTGGTAATGTGAAAGCACAGATTTCATAAAAGCAAGGCTCATATGCGGAATCATACTGCTCGCATAGCCGCCTGCTGCAGGTGCAATATGTAATTTCAGTGAGAAAACAAATAAAAGTACGGTTGCCATACCAAAGGCAGGTACGTTACTGATAAACAGGAATGCCGGAAGGATTGCCTTGTCGAAAACACCTTTCATGTAAGCTGCAATTGCACCAAGCAGGTTACCAAGAATCCATCCAACAATAATGGCCGGAAGCTGTAAACATATGGTCCACAGAACCGAACTGGAAATAATATCGGATACGGTACGCGGATACTGGCTGAAAGAAATGCCGAAATCACCGCGAAGTGCATTTTTTACCCAAGTAAAAAACTGGACATACATTGGTTTGTTAATACCAAATTTCGCTGCATAGTCTTCATATACTTTCTGAATTGCAGTCGCATCGGTCATACCTTCTACCGATTTGGACGCAATAGTTGAAACCGGATCGCCCGGCATCAGACGCGGAAGAATGAAGTTCAGCAGCACTGCAAAGACTAACGTCAAAAGATACCACATGATCTTCTGCGTATAATACTTTTTCATTCCTTTCATAGAGGAACCCTCCTTCTGATTTTGTAAAAGCGGCCGGAGCACCCCGGCTCCGGCCGCCTCTGTTACAATTCAGTGTGTGCTTTCTTTCTGTTTGGCAAATCAGCCGTCAATCAGTTCCAGATTGTACAGTGCTGCTACGCCATAACCATCGGTGCAGTCCATCGGAGGAACATTGGTTCCATCGTCTTTCTGCGGATAGTTGGTCCATACGGACTCGTTTACTTCGTGGAATACCTGCGGTCTGTACATCAGCGGTACACACGGGCAATCTTCCAGCATAATCTTGGAAAGTTCTGTATAGTAATCTTTCAGTTTTGCATCATCGGTCTCATGAGGAATTGCTGCAAGGATTTCATCTACACGGTCGTTCTGATAATGACCGAAGTTACCACTGAAGTTAACCTCAAGATCGTTGTAATCAGAGCTCATGAAGAAACGGCATCTCATGTACGGGTTGGCAACCGATGTACCAGGGCCGGACTGCATGGTGATTTCGAAGTTTCCGGTACTGTAATCCGTGCTGTAGTTTGCTGCTTCCGGGAAGTAGGTCTCAATGTTGATACCAATATTCTTTCCTGCTGCTGCTACGATTTCAAGGGTTGCATTCCAGTCAGACCATCCTGTCGGGCACTCAGCCTTATAGGAAAGGTTCTTTCCGTTGTACTCACGGATTCCGTCTCCGTCGGTGTCTACGATTCCGGCATCGTCCAGAAGCTTCTTAGCACCTTCTACATCGGCATTGGACCACTGATACTCTTTTAAGGCATCCTGATCCACCATAGCCTGCTCAGCATCGGTCGGGTTCATGACAGAACGCGGAACATCTGCGAAGGTAGGAGACTGTCCGGACATTGCTGAAGAAATAACCTGATCGTAGTCAACTGCCATAGCGATTGCCTTACGAACAGCTACCTGATCCAGTCCTTCTACTTCTGTATTAAAGAACAGGGTAGGCATTGTCATACACAGCTGATACGGTGCTTCATCAACATAGGTAGAAATCGGAAGATCCTGCTCTAACCACAATTTCTGAAGGTCTGTGATGAATATCTGTGCCACATCAATATCACCATTCTGGAATGCGGTGGTAGCTGCTGCGTTATCTTTAAAGATCGGGTGAGAAATATATTTCGGAACCGGAAGCTTACCCCACATGGAATCTGCCTGTCCCCAATAATTATCATCGCGGATCAGAACTACGTTCTGGTCATTGTCAAAGTATTTTTTGTACGGTCCGGAAGTTACCAGATCGTCCATCTTATCCATTTTAATTGCTTCAGCATCGTTGTTGTTTCTGTCAGCTACGGTCTTCAGATAGTTTTCCTGCATGATATAAAGCATTGGAAGATATCTTTCCGCAAGAACCGGGTTAACTGCTTCGCCGGAGTCATCGGTTGTCAGTTTGAAGACTACGGTACTGTCATCCTGTGCAACAACATCTGCAATGTAGCTCTTCATTTCAGCGCCAGTAGAAGAATTGTAATCTACATGTGCATGATAGGTAGCTGCTACATCTTTTGCAGTAACCGGTGTGCCGTCATTCCATTTTGCGTCAGCTTTGATTTTCACTGTGATCTCGGTACGATTGTCGTTCCATACCGGATCTCCGTCTGCAAGCAACGGATACATTTTTGCATCCAGTGGATTCCACATATAAAGAGTTTCATAAACAAGTACACGTGAAGCATCGCCCTGTGCTATAACCATTGCATTGTTTGAGTTTGCGGACATTGGGTTGTAATCATTGACGGTACCCCACTGCTGTCCTGCGAAGTAAAGAGTTTCATTTCTTGGAAGCTCGCCTACCACATCATCTGAACCTGTGGTATCTTCGCTGGAAGCATCTGCTGTGCTGGAAGATGCTGCTGTGGTATCGCTTGATGCATCTGCTGTTCCGCTGGAGGATGCTGTTGCTCCTCCGCTTGAACTAGTGCTTGTGCTTCCGCTGTCTCCACATCCGGCAAGCATCGTTCCTGCCATTGTCACTGTCATTAACAGTGCAAGGACTTTCATGTTACGCTTTTTCATACTTTTTACCTCCTTAAGGTTTTCGTTCTTGCTTGATGAATTCATTATACACAAAGACTGTTAGAAAAACAGTGTCTATTTTTTGTTTTTGGTGTTCTTTTTTTGTTTTATGTTGGTTAAATTGCTCATTTTACTCTTTTTAACTCCCTTTATTCTGCTCATTTTTCACATATCCGTTTTCGCAACATCTGCACTATTTCGTCATTATGATTATTTGTGCTATTTTTCCGTCTTTTCCGACATTTTTCCGTTCGCTTTTTCCATCTCTTTGTGCTATGATGAATATCGTATCAATTTCAGGAGGTTTTTTCTATTATGAATACTGTTTCTCATAAGTACCGACAGTCAGCGCTTCTGCTTCTGACCGCTGCGATCTGGGGTTCTGCCTTTGTCGCACAGCAGACCGGTATGGATTATGTCGGACCTTTTACGTTCAACGCGGCACGAAACCTGCTCGGCGGACTTACGCTTCTTCCGCTGATTGTCTTTTTCTCCTCACGTAAAAAGCGAACCCTACCGCCAGATGCTTCGTCAGAAAATACCACACAGCCAAAAACGCTCTGGGCGGGCGGTATTCTCTGCGGCATCGCACTGTTTGTCGCCTCAACTCTGCAGCAGATCGGCATCCAGTACACAACCGTCGGAAAGACCGGTTTTATCACCGCACTTTACATCGTACTTGTTCCGGTCTGCGGTTTTTTTCTCCGAAAGCGTGTACAGCCGAAGGTCTGGCTCGCAGTTCTTATTGCCGTCGCTGGTCTCTATCTGCTCTGTATGACAGACGGCTCCTTCTCTTTGCAGAAGGGAGATTTTCTTGTGCTTGCCTGCGCGCTCGGATTTACCGTACATATTCTGGTTATTGATCATTTTTCTCCGCTTGTCAGCGGCATCAAAATGTCCTGCATTCAGTTTTTTACCTGTTCGATCCTGTCCGCTGTCTGTATGGTTCTCTTTGAAACCGTAAACTTCTCCGATCTTCTGCACGCCTGGATGCCGATTCTCTATGCCGGAATTCTCTCTTCAGGTATTGGCTATACCCTGCAGATCATCGGGCAGAAAGGATTAAATCCTACCACAGCTTCTCTGTTTATGAGCCTGGAATCCGTTTTTTCTGTTCTTGCCGGTTGGATTCTCCTTCATCAGGCTCTCTCCGCTCGCGAGCTCTCCGGCTGTATTCTGATGTTTGCAGCGATCGTGCTGGTACAGCTTCCGAACTTTCACAAAGCCAACGCTGTTTCCTGATGTTATTCCTTTTTCAGTGTAAGAAAGATTTCTGTTTTGCGAGCTTCTTTCTTACGGCAGCTTGCTTTGATGACATAATTCCCCTCCGCCGCAGTGTGATCCTGTCCGGAGGGCTTTTTTATGCCATCCGAAAATTTAACCGAATCAAGTAAGTCACCTGCTTCCATTTCGAATATCCGCTTGCCCAATATTTTCATAGCATAAAAATACAAAATTCTGCATATTGATTGCAGGATTTTTTAATTCGTGCTACACTGTTTTTATTGTACCAATAAGCACTTATTTTATTAGGAGGTTCTGTCATGCCCGTTTTTGATTTCAGCAATTCCCCGGAAAAAGCAAAAGTTTCCGAATGTACGTATACTGTTTTCCGCACAAACGCACCGTTTACTTCTCCGGATCAGCCGATCCTAATTCTGGATACAAAAGAGAAGGCTTTCCCGCATCATCCCTGTGGTATTTTCACAAACCCATCCAAACGGACCTCGTTTGAATTTAAAGAGGAAGAAGAAACCTTTATTGCCGACATTCTTCAGATCGATGCCCGTTTTGTCAGCCTTTTAAAATGGCTCGGTGAAAACCATATCAATGTCCGCCTTTCCGGTACACAAACATCCGACGGTTATGCAGTTTACAAAATCCGCGAGATCGCTTTCGGTGGCGGCGCAAAGCTTTCGGCTGAGGATGGATTTTTACAGTTTATGATTGAGCGTCTCCTCGCCAGCAATGCACCGGAAGAAGAAGTTGAGGATGAGGATCAGGAGGAAACCGGTGACAGCATGAAGCTCACCAGCATCCAATCCATCACTGATTTTATGAACTGTGCCGGAAGAACGCTGCCGGACAATATCCGCCTTTGGGCTCGTCGAAACCTCGCTGTTGCCCGTTCCCACGAAGTCTCTCCCGAAGAACGTCGTCACGCACAGCGCGCCCTCTCCATGATGATGAATATTCAATGGAAAAGCAACTATTTTGAAGCCATTGATCCAGTGGAAGCACGCCGGATCCTCGATGAAGAACTGTATGGCATGGAACGCGTGAAGCAGAGAATTATCGAAACCATCATTCAGATTAACCGGACTCATACGCTGCCGGCCTATGGTCTGTTACTGATCGGTCCTGCCGGAACCGGAAAATCGCAGATTGCTTATGCCGTTGCGCGTATCTTAAAACTGCCGTGGACAACACTCGATATGAGTTCAATCAATGACCCGGAACAGCTGACCGGAAGCTCCCGCATTTACGCAAACGCAAAACCGGGAATCATCATGGATGCTTTTTCCATGGCCGGCGAATCCAACCTCGTCTTTATCATCAACGAACTCGACAAGGCTGCCTCCGGCAAGGGTAATGGAAACCCGGCAGATGTTCTGCTGACCCTTCTTGATAATCTTGGTTTTACCGATAACTATATCGAATGTATGATCCCGACCGTCGGTGTATACCCGATTGCAACCGCAAACGACAAGGACCAGATCAGTGCTCCGCTGATGTCCCGCTTCGCTGTGATTGAAATTCCGGATTACACACCGGAAGAAAAGAAAATCATTTTCTCCCGCTATGCACTTCCAAAGGTGTTAAAACGTATCGGTATGAAAGAAAAGGAATGCATTCTGACACCGGAAGGACTCGATGCCGTAATCTCCTGCCACGAAAACACAAGCGGTATTCGTGATCTTGAGCAGGCTGCTGAGCATATCGCAGCAAATGCGTTATATCAGATAGAAGTCAACCATGTTTCCTCTGTTACCTTTAATGCAGAAATGGTACGTGAACTGCTCTTGTCCTGCTGATCTGCCTTATTTTCTATTTTGAAGGCGTATCAGGGTACGGCGAAAACCAGTGACGCAACAATTCACGCTCTGTGGTGCTGAAATTTTTTGTATTATTTTAGAGTGTGCTGTAAAATAGTTTCCTGTCCCATCAGTCTGTACTTTCGGGCAGGGAACTATTTTATTTCTCCAGATATTTTCATAAAAGAAAGCCCCTGACACTTTCATGTCAGGGGCTTCCTTTCGATCAATTCAGAAAATTTATTTCTGCGGGCCGGCGGAAACAAGTGCTTTACCAGCAGCGTTTCCTTCATATTTTGCAAAGTTCTTGATGAATCTTTCAGCCAGATCCAGTGCTTTTGTCTCCCACTCGGAAGCATCAGCATAGGTATCGCGAGGATCCAGGATAGCCGGATCAACGCCCGGAAGTTCAGTCGGAACTTCGAAGTTGAAGTACGGAATAGTCTTCGTCGGAGCTTCGTTGATAGCACCGCTTAAGATTGCATCGATGATTCCACGGGTATCACGGATGGAGATACGTTTTCCGGTTCCGTTCCAGCCTGTGTTAACCAGGTATGCTTTTGCTCCGCTCTTCTCCATTTTCTTAACAAGCTCTTCTGCATATTTGGTTGGGTGCAGCTCCAGGAATGCCTGGCCGAAGCATGCAGAGAAGGTAGGAGTCGGCTCGGTAATTCCGCGCTCGGTTCCTGCAAGTTTTGCAGTAAATCCGGACAGGAAGTAGTACTGAGTCTGCTCTGGTGTCAGAATAGATACTGGCGGAAGTACGCCGAATGCATCTGCGGACAGGAAAATAACATTCTTAGCTGCCGGTGCAGAAGAAATCGGGCGAACGATGTTCTCAATGTGGTTGATCGGATAAGATACACGAGTATTCTCGGTTACGCTCTTATCATTGAAGTCAATTTTGCCTTCTGCATCAACAGTAACGTTCTCAAGCAGAGCGTCACGTCTGATTGCATTGTAGATATCCGGCTCAGACTCTTTGTCCAGGTTGATAACTTTTGCATAGCAGCCGCCCTCGAAGTTGAATACTCCGTTGTCGTCCCAGCCGTGCTCGTCATCACCGATCAGGAGACGTTTCGGGTCTGTGGAAAGTGTTGTTTTTCCTGTTCCGGAAAGTCCAAAGAAAATTGCGGTGTTCTCACCGTTCAGGTCTGTGTTTGCAGAGCAGTGCATGGAAGCGATACCCTTCAGCGGCAGATAGTAGTTCATCATGGAGAACATACCTTTCTTCATCTCTCCGCCGTACCATGTGTTGATGATAACCTGCTCACGGCTTGTGATGTTGAATACTACTGCTGTCTCAGAGTTCAGACCCAGCTCTTTGTAATTCTCAACTTTTGCTTTGGATGCGTTGTATACAACGAAATCCGGCTCGAAGTTCTCAAGCTCTTCTGCTGTAGGTTTGATGAACATGTTAGTTACGAAATGTGCCTGCCAAGCTACCTCAACGATGAAGCGGATAGCCATACGGGTATCTTTATTTGCACCGCAGAATGCATCTACAACGAACAGTCTTTTGTTGGAGAGCTCTTTTTTTGCGATCTCTTTTACTGCTGCCCATGCTTCCTGGGTTGCCGGATGGTTATCGTTTTTGTACTCATCGGAAGTCCACCATACAGTATCTTTCGAATTCTCGTCCACAACGATGTATTTGTCTTTCGGTGAACGGCCTGTATAGATACCGGTCATAACGTTAACTGCACCAAGCTCTGTCTCCCGGCCTTTTTCATAGCCTTCCAGCTCTGGTTTTGTCTCTTCCTCAAATAACTGCTCATAAGAAGGGTTGTACACAATTTCTGTGGTACCGGTGATGCCATACTTTGTTAAATCGATCTGTGCCATCTTGTAATTAACCTCTTTCCTTTGATAGTAATACTACTTCATTCTGCAGAATGCAAAAATTTGAAGGTATCCTTTAGAAGAAACCGGACCAGCCGGCCTCTTCTACTCTAATTATACATAAAAGGCCAAAAAAATCAACTGAAAATCTTCCGTTTTTTTACAGAACATGTCCCAAAATCTGTAAAAATTTTATAAACTTCGATTTTTCGAAATTTTCTGACAATTGCACTTTTGTACACTTCATCCTGCAAATTGACATTTTTTGATTTTTTATGTTATAATATTAACAATTATGTTCGGAAAGAAGTTTCTTTATGTATTACGATCTGACCCGCGGGAAAATCTCCCGCTCTCTTATCCTGTTTGCCCTGCCGATGATCGCAGGAAATCTGTTGCAGCAGTTTTACAACATTGCCGACACCCTGATCGTCGGACGCGTTCTCGGAAGCAATGCGCTCGCCGCCGTCGGCTCCTCCTATACGCTGATGACGTTTCTGACTTCCATTTTTCTCGGCCTGTCGATGGGCGCCGGTGCGCTCTTTTCGATTTATCAGGGACGAAAAGATCTTTCTTCTTTAAAACTTTCAATTCTCCACGCGTTTCTGCTGATCCTTGCCGTTACGCTCGTGCTGAATCTCGCTGTTTATGCAGGCATCGAGCCGATCCTTACGTTTCTTCGCGTCCCGGATGAAGTCCGTCCCGGCATGCGGACGTATCTTCTGATTATCTTTGCCGGCCTTATTGCAACATCCGTATACAATTTCTTTTCCTGTATGCTGCGCGCGCTCGGAAACTCTTCTGTGCCGCTGATTTTTCTCGCTGTCTCTGCTGTGCTGAACATTGCACTGGATCTGCTCTTTGTCGCTGTACTGCCGTTCGGCATCGCAGGCGCGGCGCTCGCTACGGTTCTTGCGCAGTATGTGTCCGCCGTCGGTATTCTGCTCTATGTGCTGCTCCGCTGCCGCATGTGGCTGCCGTCAAAAAAAGAATGGCGTTTCAGCCATTCCATTTTAAAAGAGATTCTGAATCTTTCTTCGATGACCTGCATTCAGCAGTCGGTCATGAATTTCGGCATTCTGATGGTACAGGGGCTCGTCAACAGCTTCGGTCCGGCGGTCATGGCGGCATTTGCGGCCGCGGTGAAAATTGATACCTTTGCCTATCTGCCGGTGCAGGATTTCGGAAATGCCTACTCCACTTTCACCGCACAGAATTACGGGGCCGGAAATCACGAGCGGATCCGGCGCGGCACGAAAGATGCTTTTGCACTGAGCGCTGCTTTTTCCATCGTCATTTCTCTGCTTGTCAATCTGTTCGCGCATCCGCTGATGCAGATTTTCGTGAAAGCATCAGAAATGGAGGTCGTCGCGATCGGCGTACAGTACCTGCGGCTGGAAGGCTCGTTCTATCTCGGCATCGGATGGCTGTTTCTGCTGTACGGGTATTACCGCGCTGTCAAACGCGCCGAGATGTCGGTTGTTCTGACCGTCATTTCGCTTGGCATGCGTGTGGCGCTGGCATACCTTTTCTCCGCCACGGCGCTTGGCGTTGCCGGAATCTGGATCGCCATTCCGATCGGCTGGGCACTGGCTGATATGACCGGACTTTTCTTCCTGCGGCGTGCATTCCGATCGCAGAAGCCTGCATAAGTTCCGAATCTTATATCGCAGTACGGTTTTCTGCGGATAAACTGCGGAACTGCCCCGGCGTCTGGTGCATGCGTTCCTGGAAGACTCGGTTAAAATAGCTGATATTTCGGAATCCGCAGTCGCTCGCAATCTTGCTGATCGCCTCCTCGGTGGAAAGCAGCAGCCGGCAGCTCTCGGCAATCCGCAGGTTATTGACATACGTCACGGCGGAAATATGCATAATCGACTTAAAGAAGCGGCAGAAAGCGCTCTCACTCATATGAAACTGGCTCGCCAGTTCCGCGATTTCGAGATCCTCACAGAAATGAGCATTCATGTATGTGAGGATCTCTTTCATTCTGCTGACACGGTAATTCGTCGAGGCATCCGTTTTTCCGCCGTTCTTTTCTGCCGCACTGTAATATCCCTGCCAGATTTTCAGAAGTTCCGCTTTTAACAGCAGCTCCCAGCCCGGTTCTTTTCTTTCCTGCAGATTTCGGATCTCCTGCATGGCCTGTGCCGTTTTTTCTGCAAGGCGTGTCCCCCGCTCTGTCTTGGATGGAAAACGGATCTCGGAGGACAGCACTGGTTCGATATACTGCTGCTGGATCCGGTCAAGCGATGTGCCGGACAGAAAACGCGGCTGGAATACAACGGCAAGAAACGTAAATTCCTGTCCGTCGATTCCCTCTACCTCATGCAGGCGGTTTGCATTGACAAAGGCGGTCTCCCCTTCCCGCAGGAGAAAGGTTTCGGTATCCATATGAAAAACAGCTTCGCCCTTTACTGCATAAAAGAGCTCCACTTCCTCATGCCAGTGGCAGTACACCCGCACGGTACTCTGCAGGTCTGTCTCGAAAACGTGAATGCTCAGCGGAAAAAGCTCATCACCGTGGGGCTGTGTTTCTTTTCGGTAATTCATCTGTGAGAGCATATTTTTGTCTCCTCTCTTGTTTTGCTCTGCTGTCCCAATTGTAACACGAACTTTGCGATTCCGGCAAGTTTCCATGTTCTGCCGGCGAATCGCCCTTCCATGACCGTATTTTTCCTTCTTAAATGATAATAATTATCATATTTTATCAGCTTATTGACATTTCTTTTCATCCGCGCTATATTTTAGATACCCCGATAGGGTATGTGATTTCAAATTTTTCATCAAACTCCAGGAATACAGTCCGGCACGCTTTCGTTTCGCTGTATTCCCGGAAGAAAGCAGGTATTGTATGATTAAAACAGTCTTAAAAATTGATGGTATGATGTGCGGCATGTGCGAATCCCATATGAATGATGTAGTCCGCAAGAGCTGCTCTCCAAAAAAAGTAAACTCTTCTGCAAAAAACGGCGAGACCGTTGTCATCAGCGAAGCACCGCTCGATATTCCGTATCTGAAACAGCAGATCAAGGACATCGGATATGAGCTGGTTTCGTATACGAGTGAGCCGTATGAGAAAAAGGGATTTTTCCATTTCGGACGATAAGCGGATTTCATGCCCTTCCTTTTGCAGTTTGTGCGTTGGAAAAAAGCACCGTTTCAGAAGTTTATTTCCTTTTGGAAATCTGCCTCTGAAACGGTGTTTTCTATTTTTTATCTATGATTTGATCAGCCGCAGCAGCATCCGCAGGACGGCGGCGTTTCTTTCTCCTCTTTTTTCGGAGATTCTGCGCCCAGATCGTACCAGGTCGGGTCGATGTCGAATCTGCGGTTGTTTCCAAGATAGATCGGATGGGTCGGGTCTGAGGACAGGTAGGCGCGCTCGGTCGAAACCTTCCACTGTGCATCCCAGTCAATCTTCGGAAGTGCCAGATCGTAGTGTGTGCTGGCGCGGAAGCCGTCTTCCTCTCCCTCAATTCTTCCCTTGGCGTCTGCCGGCGGCACGGCAAAATCTGCAAAGAAGGTGTTCACACCGTCGAAATGGCCTTCGTTGCTTCTGGAGAAGGAACTGCGGTATACCGCGTTGTTGATATTATCGAAGAGCCAGAGATTCATCTTGTCAATCTCTTCCCGCAGCTCCACCGGATACAGCTCCGGCGCGCCTTTTTTGTGCCATGGGCGGAAGTTGACCTCGAAATAAGTGGTCAGCCAGTTGTAATCGTTGTTGACTACCTTTCCCGTCGTTGTGTCGCTCAGCGCCGGAACGGTCGTTCTTCCCTGGTAATCATCATCAGCACGGTAATACGCCTCAGAGAGGAACTGATCACCGAGCACCGGGTCGATGTTGTTTTCATTGTAAACGTATTCCCAGCCAAGGTTTTTCCCATGCGGGGCATGTTCTACCATATTGACGGAAATCTGATCTTCCAGGCCCTCCAGCTCTCTTACGATCGCCGCGCGGTTGGACCAGTGGCACAGCTTTGCCCAGACGAGACGGTATCTCTTATTACCTTCTGCCTTCAGATCGTTTTCACCGTCGCCGAACGGAGTCGTGAAGTGATTCGGCTATCTGCGGAAATAGCCGTTTTTGTCGATCTCCGATACGGTTTCTTTTGGTCTTACGCGGATTTTTCTTCCATTTACAATCTCATAATCATAATTCGTCATTGATTTTCTGCCTCTCTTTCGCGTGTTCTATCGAATGAATTTTCAAATAGGAAAGCTTTTATTTTTCTATTATTTCGCTATGTTTTCTATGCAGTTATCATACCATATTTGTCTGGTTACGTCTAATTGCTAATTTTTTGGAGTGGCTATAGGATTTTCTTATAGTAAAAGGCCAGTGCCGCATTCTCTGCAAATGGGCACTGGCCTTGTTTTCGGCGCTTTTTGTTTTTCAGATTTTTCCTTCCCGGCGCAGATACGCCAGAAAGCCGTTGCATCCCTCCACGACATCGCGGTACGTCGCCTCAAAATCTCCCGTATACCACGGATCCGCAATATCGCGGCCGGAACCGATGAAGGAAAGAAATTTGTAAACCTTTCCATCCGGATCATTTTTCAGCATCCGGTTCAGATTGCGGATATTCGCGGTATCCATGCCGATGATGTAGTCGGCGCGCTCGTAATCCTTCCATGTAATCTGCTTTGCGTGATGCGGCACGAGCGGAATGTGCTCCTCGCGCAGTTTATTGACTGTCCCGTAGTGCGGCGGATTGCCGATCTCCTCGCGGCTGGTGGCGAAGCTGTCGATTTCAAAATTGTGGGCAAGGCCGAGGGAATTTACTTTGTGGGTGAATACGCTCTCAGCAAGAGTCGAGCGGCAAATATTGCCGTGGCAAATAAATAATACTTTAATCATCTTTTTATATCTCCATTTAAGTCTTGTATTTCTTCTCAAACGCTTGATATTTCAGGGTTTTCCGACTTTTGAGTTTTCCTTTCTTTTCAAGGTATCTTCTCAAATCTTCTCGTATTTTCTTGTGTTTTTCCCTGCAATCTTGGTAAATCCGTTGGTAAAGCAAGCGTCCTTACCAACGGGCTTTTTTAACTATTCGCTATCCGATATACTTCTTCCTTTGCATCATCAAAATTCACATGGGTGTAAGTGTTCAAGGTTACACTGATGTCTGCGTGACCCATGATATACTGCAAGGTTTTCGGATTCATCCCGGATTTTGCCATATTAGAGCAAAAGGTGTGCCTGCATACATGAGGGGTAACTTTCGGCATCTGGATACGGTAAATCCTGTTGTATTTCTGAATGATATGCTCCATGTACTTCTCCCAGTGAAGGGCAACCATCGGCATATCGTTTTTATCCAAAAATAAAAATCCAGCGTATCCTTCCACCATCGGTTCAACTTTTGGTGTCTTTCGGTTGGCAATAATTCTGCGAAAACACGCTGCGACAGCTTCCGTCATCGGCACATAGCGAATACCTTTGTCAGTTTTTGGTTCTTCAATTACATACTGCATCTGTGCAGTACGCTGTAACTGATGGTCTACCTTAATACGCATTTCTCCAAACTCAATCTCCGAAATCGTCAGCCCACAGAACTCTGAAATACGAAGCCCTGTGTGAAAAAGAATATAGATTGCATCATAGTATCTGCTGAAATGCTTATCCTCCTGAATAAACTTCAGCAAATCTCTCTGCTGCTTTCGGGTAATCGCTTCTCTGGTAACAGAATCATTAACAATGACGGATGCCAGCTCAAATTCAAATGGATTTTTGCGAAGCAGGTCATCATCTACTGCCATCTGAAATGCTGGTCTGAGAACTCCCCGGATCGAATGAATGGAACTGTATCCCCGCCCATCAATTTGTTGGAGCTTAATCAACCATGCCTTTGCGTCTGACAAACGCACCTTATCAATTCGCAGATTCCCAAAACTCTCTTTTTTCAGCATATTGATGACCGTTTTATATCCGGCAACCGTATTGTGACGAACTCCTGTTTTCAATGAAACATACTTTTCTACCAGTTCCAAAACAGTATAGTTGCCACCGTTGGTTACGATACGGTCAAACAAATCCGCTTCAATCTGTTTTTCTTTCTCACGCAGGGAAGGCTCCCGCTTCTTCCCTTTTGGCATTGGGTCATTCTTGTCCAAACGCCAACTGTATACATTTTTCTCTTTTCCGTCCTCATCAATATAGCGGAACCGATACCTCCCATCTTTACGCTGGTACTCGCCCTCTCGCAAAATCCGATTACGGTTATCTCGTCTTTTCTCACTCATCGTGAACTCTCCTTTCAAAAAAGAGAGCCAGACTTGCGCTCTTATCATAGCACAAATCCAGCTCTCCGCATAGTTATATCATGTGAAATCGGTAAATCTGTCAGCTCTGTTTACACAGCAGTAGCCTGATCCAGATACCTCTCAAATTTCTCACGCTTAATGAGGGCACGATTGCCGTTCATCACATAAAAATCCTCATTGGGATGTGTGTCAATAAGCGTTCTCAATTTTCCTTCGCCGATATGATAATATCTGGCTGCTTCCTCAATGGTAAGCGTATATCTACGCCACACCGGAATATCCGAGTAATTTTTTCCTTCAATATTCATCTTATTATTCGCCATAGGCAGTTATCCTCCATGCATGAAAATAGCCAGACAGAGGGTGTCGGCAACGAAGTCCGGCAACGGGCTTCAAAAGACCTTGCAAACAATCTCAATCTGGCGATGGTTACTATTTATACTTTTCTTTTATTTTTCTGTTGTTTTGGTTGTTATAAGGGAGAAAAGCCCGGAAATAAGGGGTTTTTCCCGGCAACCGGCTCGGCAACGGGATAGCAACAGGGGGTGCAACGGGCGGTCATTTTCAGAATGGAAGCTCCATCTGTTCTGTGACCTCCACAAAACCATCCATCGTTTTTTCAGACGGGTTGCCGGAGTCCGTTGCCGGGTTTTCACGCTCCCAGCCCTTTTGTCTGCCATATTCGGAAAACATTCTTGGGTTCGGGAAGTACCGCCAGCCGGAAATGCACTGGTTCATAATCTCGTTGATTTCCCGGATTTCCCATTGCTTCGGCTCGTCAAAGGTATGGTTCAAGGCTTCCTTGTAAAGCTGCTTGGAACAGACCATGCTCCCGGTGTACTTATCAAGATACGCCTGTATCATTCCGGCTTTGGTGTCCTCCGGCATAAAATCCCGCTGGTGTTCTTTGAGATACCGTTGCATGGTGGGGCTGAAAGCCAGCTTGAACCTGCCGCTTCGGTAAATCTCCATAGCTTCTGCCCACATCTGCTCGATATAGGCTCTGGAAGCAGCTTCGTCCTCCAAAATGTGAACCTCGGCTTGCTCCGGGTACACCATGACGGGGATAAAGCGGCGGTTGCCGGAACGGTCAAGGGGCAGGAAGTCAAGGGCATTGGAAGTGCCGCCAAACACGCACTGACGGGGGCGGTCTGCCGGGTGGGTTTCATAGGGTATCTTGTAAACTTCTTTCTGCCGGCTTAAAAATGACTTGATTTCCTCAATGCTCTTGGCGTTGGCGGTTGCCATCATTTCCGACATTTCGATAATCCAGTGACCTTGCAGCTTGCGGTACACATTGTCATCGTCCAGCTTCCGCAAATCATCGGAGAACCACTCGTCCCGGACTGCCAGCAGACGGAAGAAGGTGGACTTGCCAGCCCCCTGACCTCCGACCAGACAGAGCATGATTTCAAACTTGCACCCCGGCTGAAAGGCTCGTGAGATTGCACCCAGCAGGAACAGCTTCAACGCTTCATAGGTGTAATCGTCTGCGTCAGCCCCCAGAAAGTGCCGCAGACAGAAACGGATTCGTTCTGTCCCGTCCCACACAAGGGCACTTAGGTAGTCCCGGATGGGATGGTACTTGTTTTCATTCGCCACAATCCCGATGGCGTTATCAATCTTTTTCTCATTGGTAAGCCCGTAGGTTTCTTCCAGATAGAGAAGCAGATATTTCATGTCCGTATCGTTCAGGGCGGTGCTTTCTCTGTGGAAGCCGATGGGCTTTATGATGTCCTTGCGGTCAGTTAGGATGTTGTATGCGATAGCCCCGGAAAGCAGAGGGTCACGCTGGAATACGGTCAGGCAGTTCCGGATGCTCTGACGGACACCGCCTTTCTCGGTAGTTTCCAGCCCCGCCTTGATTTCCTCAATGCTCTGGGGCGGCTGCATAGCGTTCATGGTGTTTTTTAGTTCTTGCTGCGTCTGCGGCTGCAAGCTCTGCCATTCGTTGTTCAAGCTGTATCACATCCTTTCCGTAATCCGTAATCAAAGCCGCTTTTTCCTCTGTCTCCCCGAACAGCAGCACATCCAGCAGATATTCCACTTGGTCTTGCTTCTGTAAGGCTTCCACAAACCGGGGATGAAAGGCTTCCTCCGGGGAGTGCGGGGCGTAGTCCGTTCTCCATGCCATAAGCAAGTGAAGATAATCGGTAAGAATACGGAAGCAGCGGTTTTTTGCTTCCTGAAACTGTTCCTCCGGGGATTTCTGCCGGGGCTTGGGCTTTTT
>NZ_QULD01000012.1:0-94495 GCF_003481425.1 Blautia sp. OM06-15AC
CTTTATTCAAAAAATATCATTTTAAGGCTTGACTTTTAATAGTTAGTCTTTCATAAATCAATTTTGTACAGTACAGATACTAATTCTAAATTGAAATGGTTGAATTATTTTCTTCTGTTCCTTACATTTTAGATAATACACCTTTTATTTCTTGAAATTTTATTCATGTAATAAAATCGACTGTCTATGTAATTTTTGTTAGAATATTAATAGTTTTGTTTTTTCACATCTTCCATATAAAAATATTACTGTCTACCAACGTAACCGTTCAAAACAAAAATCTTTTCTACAATGTCAAAAGCGGATATGCGCTAAATCGCATATCCGCTCCAAATTCTTTCAAACCGCAAATAATATTTCCCTATATATTCTCTGCAACTCTCATAATATTCAATTATCCCACCATATTTTTCGATATTTGCTAGGTGTCCTCCCATACTTCTGCTGAAACGCCTGGTTAAACGTCCATTGGCTTTCAAATCCGAATTCAAGATAAATATCCATAATCCTTTTATCTGTATTTTCCAGCAGATTGGAATAATAATGATGTAATATTCATCACCAAAAATGATTATCAAATTTCAACAAAAAGATGTAAATAATATCAAATACACCGTCTACCTTTTACCTCAATTTTTTTAATCAATCTTATTTCCGCTTACCAACATTTTCTTTTTTTAAAATTTTAGAAGTTTTTACAAGTGCTTCTATTAAAGTTAAACCTGTCAGAATTACAGCAACCCCCATCATAAATAATGTCCATGCTTTGCCCTTATCAAAGGTTACCAAAATAGCTATCACAGCTACAGGCATGTTTATATATCCTAAACTTGTTGCCCATTGAATAAAAAAGTTCGGCCAAAACTTTTTCTCTTCTTCCACTTCATTCACTGTTTTCACTTTTTTGGCGAAATAAAGCATACAGACTATAGATACAGCTATCAGTATTATTTTCCATACACAATTAACTTTCGTTTCCTCTGGTGGAAAAAAGGTATCTATCATGATAACTGCTATTCCAATGATAAATGCTATTTCACTATACAATCCTGAATAAGCGGAATCTTTCATGTCATTTACTTTTTTCTCTAAAGCAGTAATTACAGATTGGTGATACTGTTTTGCACTTTTCTTATTTCTGTTCATGTAATAAATCCTCCATTAATAATAACATACTATTTCATCTCAATTATATCTCCCAAAAACTATAACTTTTTCAACCGATACCCCACATTGACCAACGTTTCGATAATATCATGTCCCATCTTTTTTCTTATCTTCCATATCACATATTCTACTGTTCTGTATGGTATCTGATCATCATGATAATGAATACCCCATACAGAATGATAAATATTTGTCTTTGGCATTACCCAGTTTGGCTTTAAAGCCAGTAGATATAAAACTTCAAATTCCCTGGGTGTCAGGTCTATCTCCTTTCCTTCGTAGATAACCTGATAGGACATTGGATTTAACTGTAATTTCCCGTTGCCCAACACTACATTCTCTTTATATTCTGGAAAAACATACTTCATGTGTATGCCTCCTCTTGATTTGTAAATTCAACTTTTCTCATTCCAGAAAGAAATACTGGACGAAAACTCCCCGCCCAGCACTTCTTCAATTATCAGTTATTTTAATGCACTCTCTATATCCTCCGCTGCCTTTTCCATAATTTGAAGATACTCTCGGAGCTTTTCAGACTGGATATTTTCCTTTTCTGCAAGTGAATTGATCAGAAAACAACTTGTTTTTATGCAGCTTAGCGGATTTCGGATATTGCTCTGCAGTTCCGCCCGCATAGTACGATAATCATTTTCTATATCCAGTGTCCTTGTTACTGCCCTCTCACAAATATCCAGTAGTTGATTGATACACTCTGCCAACTCCTGCACCGGATTATTCAAATACCTGCACCTAACTCTTTGTTCCAAACATTGTTCAGAAAGAATACCATTCAAATCATTTAACAGCAGTCTACATTCTCTATCACATTCCATTTCTACAGTTCCATTCATGCGCGATAATCAATAATAGAAAATTCCTTTTTCTCAGGTCGGTATTTGTATATAAGATCATAGGCGCCATAATTTTCGTCTAAATCTTCACTTATGTAAAGAGCAGCTATCCCCAAACTTTTTGCTGCATGATAAGTAAGTATTGCAAGATCTGCCTTACTCTGCTCTTGCATTCTTTTGAATAAATCGAATATCACAACAACCTTTCTGCCTCCAGAAAAGGCACGCGCACAGATACATCTCATTTTTTCTCTATGATTAAGATCCGAAGGATATTTTTGTAATAAGTGGCCTATGTCAAAAGCCTTAACCAATTCCTCTATATTGGATTTATCTCCATCTAACAGACTTGGCATAGAAATGTTTTCTTCAACCGTCATAAATTCAATCAGCGGAAACTCTTCTGCCGCTATTCCAAACAAGCGCCTGTTTAAAAGAGAACGACTATTTTCGTCCAAATCAAGCCAGTCTTTATTACATACAAATATCTCTCCTGTTTTTGGTTTTTTATATCCGCAAAAGATTTCAAAAAGTATCCGTCCAAAATTTTCCCCACACATAAAATAGCAAACTTCTTTGGAATTTACCTCAATGTTTAAATTTTGTATATGGGCTTCCTCATCTGCCATATTTTCAACTAGAAATGGATACATAGTTTCTCTCCCTTTGTATTAAAAAGGCACTAGATAACAGAAAATTCTTACCTAGTGCCTTTTTCTAAACTGCCTTTGTCTGTATTTGCAAGTTTTACCACCAGCTAGTTACTACTGCTGTACAGTTATTGTATCCACTCTCCATACAATCGTGTAAACAGTCATCAGGATCACAGTACTGTACTTCAATTTCAAATATTTCTTCCTGTACTGTTCTTTTTAATTTCTCCATAATAACTCCTATCTCCAACCGGTAATAATCGCATCACAGTTATTGACCCCTGAGTGTATGCAATCATGCAGACAATCATCAGGATCACAATACTGTACTTCAATTTCAAATGTTTCTTCCTGTACCATTTTTTCTAATTCCTTCATAATGACTCTCCTTTATCTCCAACCGGTAATAATTGCATCACAGTTATTGACCCCTGAGTGTATGCAATCATGCAGACAATCATTAGGATCACAATACTGTACTTCGATTTCAAATGTTTCTTCCTGTACTACTTTTTCCATTTCCTTCATAATGGCCTCCTTCTACCTCCAACCGGTAATAATTGCATCACAGTTATTAGTTCCTGAGTGTATACAATCGTGCAGACAATCATCAGGATCACAATACTGTACTTCGATTTCAAATGTTTCTTCCTGTACTACTTTTTCCATTTCCTTCATAATGGCCTCCTTCTACCTCCAACCGGTAATAATTGCATCGCAGTTATTAGTTCCTGAGTGTATACAATCATGTAGGCACTCGTCTGGATCGCAATACTGCACTTCGATGTCGAATGTTTCTTCCTGTATTACTTGCTCTAAAATCCTCATACTCTTTCGCCTCCTTTCCAAGTAATTTTATATTTAATAAACTTAAATATCCTATCCCTCAATTCTAAGTTTTTCTACAATACTGCCTTTGCTAAATACCTTATATAATAATTTAGGTAAAAATATTGTTAGTATAACAATATTTCCACCTATAAGAATAGCTGGCCATATTACCATATCAAAATGCATAAACCATGTATCTTTACAAATCGGACCAATCAATAAAAATCCCGATACTAACGAACACACTAAGCCTAAAAGAGCTGCATAAACAGAATATAGCAGACTTTCTCCTGTTATCAAAACTTTAATCTGTTTTTTGCTCATTCCCACACTTTCCATTATGGCAAATTCTCTTCTCCGACTCAAAATATTTGCAATTGTTAAATTCAAAAAATTGATAAGACCTGAAATTCCAATAATACAACTAACAACAATTCCCACTGCATAAATTGTATTTTTCATACTTTCCATATCCTGTTTTATCAACTCAGCAGAATTAAATCCAACTTTTCCTTCAAAATTTTCAACGAATACTTCAATCTCCGATGAAATTTGTTTCATATTTTTTTCATCGACATTGAATGTATAATTCATGATTGTTGGATTTTGATATAAATCTACAAATGATTTTGAGGAAAGGTAGAACATCGGTGCATCTCCTCCAACAATATTTATACCTGTCGTCATATTAGGAGCCTCATATTCTGTCGGGCTAACATACGCATGTGCAATAACCGTATAAAGTTTTTCCTCACCATCAACAAAAGCCTTTATTTTATCACCTAAATTGCATTGAAATTCTCTCGTATCTTTTGAAGTACGTGAAACTGGCAATGCTTCTATCAAGAAATTCTCTTGCTCCATTTTATGAAAAATACTATTCTGCTCTATACCTGCAATAGAGTCTACTAAATTCATTCTCTGGTAAACATTTTCATCTATTCCATAGACATTACAAATTGGAAAATTATTATTTCCCAGTATTACACGCCCATTTTCTGTAGCTACCATCTTCACTCCATTTTCAGATATAATTTCATCTTGTATTGGTGCATTATAATCAAATGTAACGTTTAAATCATCTAATGTATTTTTATATATAATCCCTTCCGCATTAATTTTAAAGTTTGCCTTAATGCTATCTATTACTTGGGGTTCTAAACCATCACTATGTCGTGTATAACCTTTTAAATTATTAAATAGATTACCACTTCCGATTTCAATATCCGCAGCACTTTGTAATCCAACCCCTTTTTCTATACTAATACTATTTGCCAGAATAAAAACTGAATTAAAAAACACACAACATAATGCAATAGATATAACAATAAAAATACTTCTTTTTTTGTTTCTTCTAAAATTATCATTTGCCATTTTAATTATGCTAAATTTATGCGTTTTTTTCTTTTTCTTATTTTTTCTTATTCCCGTTTCCTTTATAGCTACCAATGGGGAAATTTTAGATATAGTACGTAATGGTTTACCAATACTTATTTTAACCGTTGCAATCGTAAATATCGTTGCCACAACAAAAATCAACGGATTTGGTGCTATTACTATTTCTGTTTTTAAATATTCACTTGCAATAGTATTCACTGTAAACGGTAAAATAGATTTACCGATAAAATACCCTGTAACTAAACCAACTGGTATTCCTAGCACAAGTAACCACAATGTCTGGATTTTAACAAGTAATGCAATCTGAGATTGTGTCGTACCAATAGTTTTAAGTAGTCCATAATTTTTTATATCCTGCATAGCTGAAATAGAATAAATATTATTAATAAGCAAGTAGCCTGCCAAAATAAATAAAACTATAAAGATAATCACTGCGCCAATCACAGAAAAATCCAATTGTGGATTTGTAATTGAATTCACTGCACCAGATACAACATCTTTTCCTTTTTGCTCGTTAAAACCTTCAATGATCTTATTTATTTGTTGCTCCACGTTCTTTTTAGATTCAAAAATCACCTCTGAGAAATACGTTCCAGCATATTCCATGTCCTCATCGTATGTATAGGGAAACAAAGATTCATTTTTATTCATAAACTCCTCTGACACTAGCAATACACTAACTTGTGAATTTCTAGCTTCCCACCATCCGGAAACTGTCATTTCATAAACATAATGCTCTTCTCTTAAATCAAATTCTATCCTGACCTTTTCTCCTACTTTGGGTGTTACTCCTAAACTTTCTAATGCTTTATCTGTAGTAGCAATTTCATTAGCCTTTTTCGGTGCTTTCCCATGCGTTGGCCTATTAAAAGTTAATTCTTGCTCTATTTGATCCATATAATCAATTTCAACATTATGATTCTTTGTATTACTTGCAAATCCTATCGGTCTTCGACAACCACTAACTTTTATGTTGCTATTTTCCTGCAACTGCTCAAACTCATTTTTTGTTAAATATCTTATATCTCCGTCTGCTTTACTTCCCTTTTGCATCTGCATAGTAGTCTGTATTGATTGATATGTTCCCGTACAGATTGTTAACATAGAAGTAAATAGCATAGTGGTTAGTATAATTGCCAAAATAGTAATTATATTTCGTGTTTTACTTTTTCCAAAATTCTTTTTTGCAAGATTAAAGATACACTTTTTATTTCTAGTCAAATACACCGCATTCCCTCCCATTATGCGTCTATAATTTTCCCGTCCTGAATTCTAATAATTCTATCCGCCATTTGAGCCAAATTCATATTATGCGTAATCATAACAATAGTCTGACAAAATCGCTGACTTGTTTGTTTCAATAAGCCCATTACTTCAAGACTTGATTGTGTGTCAAGATTTCCTGTCGGTTCGTCAGCCAAGATGATAGCCGGTTTTGTAATCAAAGCTCTGGCAATTGCAACCCTCTGTTGTTGCCCACCTGATAGATTTCCAGGAAGATTCTCCAATTTTTTATCAATGCCCAAAATTGTAACAATTTTGTTCAAAAAATCTTTATCTATATCATTTCCGTCTAATTCCACTGGAAAGACAATATTTTCATAAACATTTAATGTTGGAATTAAATTATAATTTTGAAAAACAAAGCCAATGTTCCTTCTGCGAAAAACCGTTAGTTCTTCTTCATTTAATTGTCCTATTTTTTTGCCTTTTACTAAAACACTCCCAGAAGTTGGTATGTCTAATCCACCAATCATATTTAATAATGTAGATTTTCCACTCCCTGAAGCGCCAACAATAGCAACAAATTCACCTTCTTCTATCTCTAAAGAAACCCCATCTAAAGCTTTTGTAATATATTCACCGGAATCATAATATTTTTTCAATTCCTTTGTTTCAAGTATAGTCATGCTATTACTTCCTCCATCCTAGAATTTTTAGTTTTTATAAATCCATAACCATATAGGGTTTAAGATTTCCTTTATATCCATAATCTCACCTTCCTATGCTATTGAAAAACTCCTCTATTTCTACAGAGTCAAAATAAAATTCTGTAATTTTTCCATTCGTAATTCGATATAATGCTGGAACACCTGCAATCAGCATATCTTCATAATTTGTAATAGAAGCATAGTCAATTTCCGGTGTCTGAATATCTGTATAAATATCTCCTACCTGTGACCCAGGAAAAGCAGGAATATCGTCTGGGGTAATGGTCACAAAATTAAAACGCATTCGCTTTCCGTAATCATTCTTCATATTTTGGTATTTTTCTTCCGATTCGCCCGGTAAAAATACCTTGTTTCCATCACTGTCCACATATCCTATCTTTTTGTTATATTTGGAGCGTGTTGCTGTCCAGTTATATTTTTGTAAAGGACGATTTTCTCTTAAAGCATAATCTACAAAATATACATTATCATTTTCTGCCGCAAAATTCAGCATTTTATCTTTTACCTGATTGCAAAACGGGCACTGAACCATATAAAAATAAACGTAGTAATCCTCCTGGTTCTGATTAAACATATCCTTCAAATTGATTTTCGTAACATTTTCGTATGGATCTTCCTCAGAAGCCACAATAGCAGCCTCTTCCCCTGTTGAATAAGCAAGAACACTCTCTGCATTTAAAGATACTGTCATCACTGTAGCCGCTGTTAATAAACCTACTGTTTTTAAAAGTCTTTTTCTATTCTTCATAACTAATTCCCCCATAATAATTTTTCTAAATGTCCTTTTTGTTTTTCACAAAACTTCTGGAAGATTTCCTCGTCGCTCTGCATTCCCAGAGTAAAATTGATACAAGAATGACAGAACAGATTCACATCACAATCCTTACATTTTTCCATTCTCCAAGGTCTTAACTTTTCCAATTCCTCTTTCCATGCCGGGTTCTCAATAATTTCTGTAATTGGTGTTTCCAGCAGATTTCCCATAAAAAGATTTTCCAAATTGCTAAGTGGAGCACAAGGATATACATCTCCGTTTTCACTGATATTTAACTCCTTTTTACCAGGCTGACATAATGCACATCTTAAATGCTGCTTTTCCAATTTTTCTATGTATTCCATTGGTGGAAGCAATTCTCTTTGGTTCTCTTCTCCTCTTCCTGAAGGAGCAAATCTTCGGATCAATGGTTTTACATCTAACTCTTCACATAATTTATAAAAATCCTGATCATGTCCATAGGTATATTTTGTTTCCAGCATGGAAACAGATACTTTTTCCATTCCAGCTTCTTTTAATTTTTTGATCCCAGCAATCACCCGGTCATAAATCCCTTCTCCTCGCACTTTTGTGCAGCTATAGGAATCAAAACCATCAAGACTGACGGAAACACCATCAACATTCTTTTTAATGATTTCCATAAGCCGGTCATTCAGCAGTAACGCATTTGTAGACAAGGTAATTGCACCTTTATAATTTGCCCTTAAATATTCCAGTATCTCGCAGAAATCAGGACGGATTAACGGTTCCCCACCTGTCAGGTTAATCTGTTCTGGATTTAAAACCAACACCTGAACAATCACCTTTTTCCAGTCTTCCGTATTCATGTGATCTACTTCTTCTATACAAGCAGACGCCACACAATGTTTACATCTTAGATTACACCTATTGGTCAAAGAAAGATATACGATCTGATACGGATAGGTTATCTCATTTTTCATCTGTTCTTGCGAAATATAAAAATGAATCCGGCACAGTTTCTGAAATAACTTATAGGCATTTTTCTTTACCACAGTATCTTCTTCCTCAATGGTAAAATCCCCATTGTTCTCTTCCAGATATTTTTCAAGATACTGAAAATAAGCCTCTGAGGTTTTTACAAATCCTCCGTTTCTGGTGTTACACAAAACAACTCTTTCTTCACGTACTAAAACTTTTGCATTTGGACTTCTCATATACATATCTGGTTCCCTCCTTTACAACTCAATGATAAAGTCTGCATTTTTTTCTGCATCCGCTTCATGCGAAAATAAAATAACAATGCTATTCTGTTTCAAGTGTTCTATAATATCATAAAATTCTTTTTTAGAAACACTATCCAGGTTTGATGTAGGTTCATCAAAAATATATACAGAACGTTCTCTACATACTGTCCGGATAATACCAATTTTCTGTGCCTGCCCACCTGAAACGCTTCCAGTATCAATAAGCTCCGACTCTAATGTACGCCCCATTTCTTCCAAATCTTTATAAAATGATAATAAAGAAATATATTTTTCTACCGGAATAGAATCATTAAGAGCAATATTATTTCTTATAGTGTCACGAAAAATCGGCGGCTTTTGAAAACAAATTCCTATTGTTTCTGTAAGTATTTCCCTGGAAAGATTAGTAATGCTTTTCCCATCTAACAATATAGTTCCTGAAAAGTCATTCCAGATTTTTAACAAGATACCAGCCAGTGTACTTTTTCCTGAACCATTTTTCCCTTTAATCAGATAAATAGAGCCCTTCTCAAGATACATATTCAAATTTTTTCTATATACTTTTACATCTTTATAACTGAAATTTACATCTTTTATTTCAATTTTTGATATATCCATTTGCTTCACCCCACAATCTCATTAATTCGGTCCATTGATACTTTTGCCTTTTGGAACTGTCCAATTACAAGCATGATTGAGGACAGCGGATTAAACATTCTTTGTGTGTACATAATAATCACTGTCAGCTCTCCAAACTGTACCTGTCCCTTAATCACCATAACACCACTGATTGCCAGTACAATCAAAAAAGTAGTGGTACTAATGAGCTGCGGTACTGAACGGTTATAGGCCATTAACATATTTTGCTTTAGGATTTCATTTCGCAAAGAAGTTTCGTTCCTGCAAAATTTGTCTATATAGTAATTTCTTCCATTTAACGCCAGATACTCATAAAGGTTGCTTACAAACTCCTTAATCAGACCATTTCCAACATCCATTTTTCCCATTACTTTTCTGGACTGGCTCATGATTTTTTTGTTGAAGAAAATCTGAATAGCAATAAGAATCGGATAAATCAAAAGCATAAACCAAAAGATAACCGGATTAATCTGTATCAGGATTACCGCTGTAATAATCACAGTCACAATTTGTATCAGCAAATCAGAAAGCATACGGGAAGAGAGCATCTCTATATTATTAACATCTGCATTCATGCTGGTCATAAACAGATTTGATTTCTTCTCTATTTCCTTCCCATCAACCTGAAACATTGCTTGTATCAACAATAACTTGATTTTAACAATAAAACCATTTGACATTTTGCAAAACAGATAACTCAATGCCAATGCTACTGTAATAGATACAAGCTGGCATATAGCCATATATGCAACATTGGTAATAACCGCTCCTGGATCTTTTGCCGGAACTGCCTTATCCAGAATATTGGTAATTAACTGAGGATAAATATAAGTCACTATGGCGTCCATAGCTACCAATATAATTCCAAACAGATAACCCCATTTATACTTTCGTATCTGCTCCAAAACAACATTCTTTTTCTTCATAACACATATTCCTTCTTAAATGTTCAACCAGATTATACAGGGTACAAGCATCACCTACTTTTATGGCATGATAATCCGGTTTCGTAATTTTCAATTCCCCATATATCCCGCTGATAAAATCATAAAAATTAAAGAAATTCACTCCTGTAATTTGGGAAAGAAATGGATACCTGCTGATTTCGCCAAGGGAAGATGTGCAGCCAAACTCTAACAATCTCCTGTGTATTTTTTCCAAAATCATCTGTCCCACTTCATCAGTCTGGAGCTTTCCTACACACTCTAAATCAATTTCTTCTAAAGGATCATCTGTCTTTTCCAGTATGTTTAATGCCTCCTGTACGCTTTTTATATTCGGTGCTGTTTGCATAGCTCTGGCCAGAATACCTGCCACATAAGCATTTCCCTTTGAAGTTCCCTTAAAAAAATTATATCGTCCGGATTTTCCTGCAACAAATATCGGTGAAATATCCGCCAGAACCTGAACGTTTGCCGCCCTGTCTACAAGAATTTTTTTCTTTGCATCTGGTAATAATTTCCCCACACCAATCACACTTTTATAAATTGCCGGTATGGTATTCTTTGCATTATTACATTCCGAAGTACAGATAATCTTTCCCTGTTTTTCCAAGTCATTACAAATGTCCCTCAATTCCTTTTCCATAGCAGGATCAAGAATTTGTGTTACGGAAAGGCTCAAACAGATGAGATCCACCTGTAGTTCCCTGCACTTTTTTAATGCGGCAAGCAGTAAAGAACTGGTCGTTTTTCCTAATTCATTTACAATTTTTATAGGATAAAATTGTGTCTGCTCTGCAAATTGTAAGATACAATCAATGCAGTTGGTTCCATGACCAAAAACATCATCAAAATTTCCCTCTTCAACAATTCCATTATCTTCTGCACTTTTTTGAAAAGAGAATCCCTGAATTACATGCTGCATAATTTCCTGATTTTGTGTATCTACACCGGAGTCTACAACTGCCACTTTAGGACTATACATGGAATCCCTCCAATATATATTTATACTTTTTATAAATCCGATAAACAATATCTCTTTCATTGCACTGGAAAGCAGAAACAGTGTAGTAATCTCCGGTATATGCTTTATTAATCAGTTTACATACCTGGCTGGAGCAATTCTGTTTAAATGTACAATCTCCACACCCTGTCACCGGAATTTCGTTAATCTTATGGAGAGCCTCCAGTTTTTCCGGTTGTAATCCTTTCCAAACATCTCCCAGCCAATAATCCACTTTATCCGCAGCTAATGCACATGGGTAAATTCCACCATCCGCAGATATATGGAATGTATTTGTTCCACCGTCACAGCCAGTACGTCTTCTGAAGGTTGCCTCTTTAATATTGAATAATAAATACTGTGCTGCTTTTTTATCTTTTTCTATCATGTATTCCATGATTTTTTCGTAGTTTTCATAATATATCTGCATATCTTGCTGGTTCCATGCAGCCCCGGCATCTAATGCAAAAGTTACTACTCCCATATCCATCTGATCCAGATAAATATAATTTTCAGCCATAGCCGGAAGGGTTTCCTTATTGACAGTCATTCTGACCCGGATGTATTCACCTTGCTCTTTTAAAAACTTTAAGGTTTCCACTACTTTATCAAAGGAAGACTCACCATTTGGATAAATACGGTTTGTATCATTTGTTTTCCTATTTCCATCAATGCTTACAGAAATCTGTACCTTACCCTTTATAAAATCATAAATATCCTTCTCAAACACTGTTCCATTTGTTGTCATTGTAAAAATAATATGACCATCATACCGTTCTTTTAAGGTTTTTATAATATACCGAATAACGTCAAAATTCAGTAATGGCTCACCACCATGTAAAGCCACATTAATCCGTTTTCCTGCAGCAACAGTTGCATCAAATTTATCAGTAAAATATTTAATTGTCTGTTCTGCTGTTTCCAATGTCATTGTTTTTGGCTGCTTATGTACATAGCAGTATTTACAAGCTAAATTGCATCTTTCAGTTACCCAAAATGTAATATTCATTTGGCTTTCCCCCTTTCTTATAGAATTAGTATACTTACAAAATCTTACCAAATTATTACGCTAGAAAAATATGTATAAATACAAAAGTGTCCCTGTAGGAAAATAAATCTGCTCCTAAACCAGAAAAAGATCCTTGCCTTTAAAACAAGAATCTTTTTCTGTAATTTTTCGTTCTTTACCAGATTGTTGTCATATAGGCATCACAGTTATTGACACCTTCATGTTTGCAATCGTGATAACAATCACTTGGATCACAATACTGCACTTCAACATCAAATACAACTTCCTGGATTTTTTTCTCCATTTTTTCCATATAGCATTCCTCCGTCTTACCAGATTGTTGTCATATAGGCATCGCAATTGTTAACGCCTTCACCGTAACAATCGTGATAACAATCACTTGGGTCACAATACTGCACTTCGACATCAAATACAACTTCCTGAACTCTCTTTTCTAAATCTTTCATGGTTACGTACCTCCTTACAATACTGAAGTGAAATGTGTGTTACAATGTCCAGGTGCTGTCAAACAATCATGGGCACAATCATCTGGATCGCAATACTGAACCTCTACATCAAAAGGTTCTTCCTGCATTCTCATTTCAAGTTCTAACATATTATCCGCCTCCTTTCGCTTATATTTTGGTTTATCAGCACTTTTATGCTGTAAATCATCTTATCTACAGATTTCTGAGGCGTTCTGTAATACTTCCTTTTTCCCAAAAATAAATCCCTGCCTCAGAAGCAATAACAGCTATTATTAAATACAACACTATGACGATGGCTGCCGGAAGTAATGTAAATTGGAAAGTAAAAAGCCAAATAGAAGAACAAATACCCATGACTGCTGTCATACCGATTAGTGTTGCAAGTATAAATCCACCAATTGCAGCATAAAAAACATATCCTACACTCTCCCTTATAATCAGTTCACGCAACTGTTTCTTTGTTGCACCTATACTTCTAAATGTTGCTAATTCTCGGTTTCGCACAATTAGGTTTGTAAAAATAATATTCACAAGATTTACAATTCCAATTACACCTAAAATTCCTCCGATTAAGACACATAAAATTCTAATCAGTGTTTTGTAGTTTTCGATTTCGGAGTGCCTTTGCTCTGTAGTTTCAAATCCTACATCAGCAAATTCTTGTGAAATCTGATTCAACATTCTTCGCACAGCAGGAGCATCTTTCTCATCTGCATCAAAAGAATAATTCACTAAATTACCTTTTCCATACAATTCTTTAAATAAACCTTCTCCTAAATAAAGCCAAGGACCTAAAATAGTATCATCACCAGTTACACTACTACCTGATATTTGCTCTGAATCTATTACCAAAATTTGAGATATTACTTCTACTTTTTTTAATGGTTTTCCGTTCTTATAAATCGTTACTGTTTCCCCAATATCCGGTGAATTTTCTAAATTATCACTGCTATAAGTACCTTTTGTAGTTTTGAAAACGGCAACTAAAATATAATCTCCACTTTTTAATTTTTCTTTAATGGTAACAATATTTTTTTCCCCATCTAAAATCTCCATTTTATCAACAAAATTTTCAGAAACACCGCACACATTACATAATGCTTTTTCGTCTTTTGATAATGTTACCTGTCCATAGTTTGTTATTGCTTCATTCGTAATTACTCCATCAACTTCTACATTGGGCATATATTCTTTTATTTCAACGCCTTCACTGCCCCATTCAAAACTTATGTCAGAATTATCTACTGTATTTTTATATAGTCTAGTAGCATTTCGGACTATAGAATTTTTCTCTACTTGCTCTATAGCTTCTTCATTCAATGCTGCCGAAGATCTAACATATCCAACACTCGGATTTAAAGTATCTTTAGATGCAATTAAATAATCCCTCCGCATTTGTGCATTAATATATTTTTCTTCATCAAAACTATTAGAGATAATCCACAAAGAGTTGACAAATATAATACTTAATATAAGAGAAGTAAACACTAAAATCGTTCTCTTTTTGTTTCTTTGCAAATTACTCTTTGCTATGTTCTTAATGGATCGAATATCCTTTTCTGCAGTTTTTTTCTTTATCTCTGTATATTTTGCTGTTTCAATTGCAGAATACTTTGCCGCTTTTTTGGAAGGTCTTCTCATGCTTAAAAATACTGTAATCAATACAAAGATAATTGTTAAAATAAAAATAGCTGGATGCACTGATTGTACAATGGTAATTTCTTCCTCACTATATTCCCAATTTTTCAGAATAACTGGTAACAAAAGTACACCTAGTCCATATCCCAGAAGCAAACCAACTGGAATACCTATAAGAGATAAAAGAAACATCTGTCTTCTCATTAATTGCTTAATCTGTTTACCTGTCATTCCAATCGTTTTCATTATTCCAAATTGCTGGATATCCTGCATAACACCTATATCAAAAATATTATAAATCAGCAAATATCCACATAAAACAAATAAAGCTGCGAAAAAGAATAGTGAAAGAATAGTTCCCGTATTTCCATCTTCTGAATATAATACATAGTTCACTGCTATGTGAATATATTCTCTTCCATTAGAATCCTCTGTTTGTCCTCCAAGGCTTTTCACATACGCTTTAAGGTTCTGCTCAATATCCTTTGTGTTCTTCATGCAAACGCTTGCATAATACGTTCCTGATACTTCTTTATCATCATCATAAGTATTCTCTGTCACTTCAGGATTATGTTCTAAAAATGCTTCTGATACAATTAAAAAATCGACCTTAGAATTACCCGTATACCAACCTGCCAATCGCATATCAAACTTATATTCCTGATTTCTCAGTGTAAAAGATACCGGAACATGACTTCCTATTTCTTTTTCTATCCCCAGTTCTTCCAATGCTTGCTCCGATAATAGCACTTCTTTCTCATCTTCCGGCATCTTCCCCTCTTCCAATGAAAGGTAATACGCTTCCATACCTGTTTTATCCAGATAGTCTATTTCAATAGGCCTCTTTGTTTCTCCTTCCAGAAATGCAATCGGAATCCTTCCTCCGACACTTTCAAATAAATCTGCGTCTTGAACTTTCTGAAACTGTTCTTTATTTAAATATCGAAGCTCTGCATCTGCTTTTAATCCTGAAAGTCTTAACTGTGTTTCCTGGATGGATTGCATACCGCCAAATCCAATTTCCAATACGGATGTAAATAAAATGGTAGTTAACGTAATCGCCAATACAAGAAGAAGATTTCTCTTCCTATGTACTTTCAAATTTCCCTGAACCATTTCTTTGATTATTTTCTTTTCATTACTCATACGATTTTACCATCTCTCATTCTTATAATCCTTGATGCCGTTTCTGCAATTTCTTTACTATGGGTTATCATGATAATCGTCTGATTGTAACGCTCCCCTGACTCCCTAAGCAGCCTAAGAACCTCTTCGCTTGATTCACTATCCAGGTTTCCTGTCGGCTCGTCTGCTAAGACAATATCCGGCTTCGTGATCATTGCCCTGGCAATGGCAACCCTCTGCTGCTGTCCACCTGATAAGGTGTTTGGTAAATTTTTCAGCTTATTTTTAATACCCAGGATTTCTACAATTTCTTCAAAATATACTTCATCAATTTTACTGTTTCCCAGATAAAGCGGTAACAATATATTACTTTTTACATTAAGTGTTTGAAGCAGGTTATAATTCTGAAATACAAATCCGATATGCTTTCTTCGATACACCGTCAGTTCTTCCGATTTCATTTTTGTTATATCTTTTCCATGTATCAGAACGCTTCCCTCTGTCGGATTATCCAATCCGCCCAGCATATTTAATAATGTTGTCTTGCCGCAGCCTGACGGTCCAACAACAGCTATGAACTCGCCTTCTTCAACAGAAAGATTGACATGATCTAATGCCTTTACACAAATCTCTCCATTACGGTAATACTTTTTTAAATCTGATGTTTTCACCAATTCCATGTTTCTCACCTCTCCTTGTTTTATTTCATCATAATATCTAGTTCTTACCCAATTATTACATTGCAAAAAATTTTCAAAGAAAAGAAGGAGACTCCCTACCTTAGTAAAAAGTTTCCTTCTATATAATTCACTAATTAAATTCCTGTTAATTAAAACATGGTTGTAAAATGATAATTGCAGTGATTTGCTGCATCTTGGCAATCAAGATAGCAATCATCTGGATTACAATACTGTACTTCTACATCAAACAATTCTTCCTGAATTCTTCCTGAATTCTTTTCTCCATTTTTTCCATATAACATTCCTCCGTCCTACCAGATCTCCATAATATGCGCATTGCAATAATTTGGTGCTGTTTGGCAATCATGCCAGCAATCATCTGGATCACAATACTGTACTTCTACATCAAAGTTTTCGTTCTGCATTTTCTTTTCCAGTTCTTTCATTGTCCCGTCCTCCTTTCCTTGATATTTTATGATTTTAAAGTGTGACGTCACCACAAATCATCTTATTTAGTAAATACCTACTTCCTTACCAAATTTGTAAATATACTTGCTTACTGTCTTTATTGCATTTTGAACGGACTGATTTCCGGCTGAGCTATAGGTATCTTTATTCTGTGCCAGTCCAGCCAATGCTTTAGCATCTTTTGCAGCACTATAAAGCATATCTCCTACTGCTGTATTCTCAGCACTACTATAAACATTTGTGCCAAAACTATTCCCTGCTATGGTATATTCTGTACGGTGTTTGTCCACATACTTTTCAAAATCTGAGTGATTACTATTTACTGCTGTCAGATTGGAAGCATGATGTGGCTCATTCAAATCTGATACATAATGTGTTCCCTTTCCTAAGTATTCCATAGCCTTATCTGTATATCCATCTTTATATGCTGCAACTGCACTTTGATAATAGGTTTCTGCTCTGGTTCGTGCTGTAGGATTTTTCTGTCCCATCCAGTTTTTTCCGGTATCTGGATCATAGAAATGTCCTGCAAACGTGCCATAATCTGTTTCATTTCCTAATACGTCCGGCCAATCTGTATATTCGCATATCACAGCAGCCTTTGTGTTTAATATACTGGCACCTTTATCGTTATTTAAAATCTTCAAGGCATTCGATACGATATACTGGTGTGTATGATCTACCCCGCCGCTGCTAAAGCGCTCATCCGGATTTTCTACATGCTCAATGGGTGCGCCTGGTCCGTAAATTTCATCTGAACCATTCGAAATATCAAGAACCTGTTGCGGTAAATCCTGGGATTCCGCTGCCGATACCGTCCATGATGGCGATACAGAAACACCTACCAAAACCATTGCCAAAAGTACCCCTAGTTTTTTACATTTCATATCTAGTACCTCCCATTTTTTCTTATCAGTATATCCGTAGATTCTTACCAAATTATTACAATTAGTGCATTTAAAAAAATATTTTATCTGAAAAAATCATTATTTACTTTTGCATTTTTTACAATTATAATACATCTTGAAAACCGTAAACGCTCTTTATGGTATAGAAAAACTTAGAAATTTAGAACAGAAGGAGTGGGAAACTATGCACCGTATCTTAATTATTGAAGATGATTTCTCCTTAAATAATACCCTGGCTTATAACTTGCGGACAGCGGGCTATACTGTTGACTCTGCATATAATGCAAAAGAAGCCTTTAAATATTTAAAACAGTATCATTACATTCTTCTGATTTTGGATATTAACCTTCCTGACGGAAATGGATTTGAATTATATTCAGAGTTGAAAGAAAAATCAAATGCCAGTATTATCTTTTTAACCGCAAATGATTTAGAAAATGACATAGTGAAAGGATTTGACCTGGGTGCTGATGACTATATTACAAAGCCTTTTTCACCTGTCGTCTTACAAAAGAAAATAGCTGTTTTAACAAAATATATCACAGAAAAACAAAAGGAAACCATATATGAAGACGGTAATCTCTGCATCAATTTCTCGCAAATGACTGCGACACTGGACAAAGTTCCCCTGGAATTATCCCCTTTGGAGTACCGTATTCTGCAATATTTTATTGTGAATAAAAAGCATATTTTAAAGCGGGATCAGCTTCTTGAGCATCTCTGGGATTTCTCCGAAAACTTTGTAGGTGATACTTCCCTAAATACTGCTATTAGCAGACTCCGAAAGAAAATCGAAGCCAGCGGGCATCGTTATATAAAAACAATCTATGGAACTGGATATATGTGGATAGGTGACTGATATGAAAAAAACATTTTCTTTAAAAAAAATATATATTATAGTTTCCCTGCTATTTCTATTGATATTTTCAGGAACCTGTATCATATTGCGTACACTTACATCAGATCCTAAAGTATTTTTACTTTTTACCGTTTTCACTTTCCTTCTGCTTATCTGTGTATTTATTCTCTTTTGTACGATTTTCCACAAGCTCACCTTGTTTACTCGTGAACTTCATAAAACATTGGACAGTATGATTGAAGGAACCTATTTTTCCCCTGATGAAAAGTATGACGAAACTTTACTATCACAGATCAATCATCATTTAGGAAGATTGTACAGTATATTGGAAAACACAAAAAACTCTGTAAATGCCGAAAAGGTACAGCTCCAGCAGCTAATTTCTGATATTTCTCATCAGTTAAAAACCCCCATGACTACGCTGTGCCTGACAGAGTCCGCTATGGAAAAAGCCATTACAAAACCGCAGGAACTAAAGACTTTATTTCACACAAATACCGCACATTTGAACAAGCTGGAATTTTTAATCTCTTCCCTTGTAAAAATATCCCGTTTGGAAACAGGTGTGATAAAACTATCCCCAAGTTATCAAACGATTGGTGACACCATTCTCATGGCTCTGGAAAATATCGTCTTAGCGGCTGATCAGAAGAACATTCAAATAACTTTTAATTATTCAGAAGACTTTAAGGCGTATCATGATCCCAAATGGACTTCCGAAGCGCTGTATAATATCCTGGATAATGCTGTAAAATACACGAATGAAAACGGACATATTTCCATAGAACTTTTTACCCTGGAAAACTATACCAAAATAGCAATCACTGATTCCGGTATCGGCATCAAAGAATCGGAAATCCCAAAACTTTTCCAACGCTTCTACCGTTCTCCTTCTGTCAAAAACTTTCCGGGAGTTGGTGTTGGGCTGCATCTGGCACAAGACATTATCAGCCGACAATATGGTTTTATCCATGTGCTTTCTACTCTTCATGTAGGCAGTACCTTTGAAGTTTGGCTTATCAACTCAGACTCTCCTAAATAAAGAAAAATGCCGCTACAGGTTTAGTATCACCCGTAACGGTATTTTTCTGTCTAATTTATAAATTTAGCAACATAATAATTTATTCTTTCCTTCTGCTCAAAATGCAGATAATGTCCCCCTTTTAACATTACCAATCTGTTTTCCTGATTATCACCTAACACACTTCTATGCAACTTCTCCCATCCTGGAAAAATTTCACAATTGTCTTTTGAAACAAAGTTTAGCACTGGCACTTCTTTCGGAAATTTCATGTTCCGCACTATCTTCAGATTATTTTCTACCTGTTTTAATTCATTCATTACAGTCTTGTTATAAGAAGTATCAAGGGAAAGTATCCGAAAAACTTCTAAGTCTTCCTGTGAATAAGAATAATTCTGGTCTGCATAGATAGCCTTTTCCGGATTTCCAATTGAAAATATCCGGCTAATTCCCAACACATTTTTTGTTTTACTTAAATAGGCCATCAGAAGATTTAATTTTGTTGTATCAAAGGGTTCATTCTCATTTTGCTTTGGTACAGAAGAATCTATCCCTATAAAACCACGAACTTCCTCTGGATAAGTATTAGCATAATACAGAGAATACAATCCGCTAATAGAATGAGCCATCAGATAATATCGGTGAACTCCAATCTCCTCTAAACAGGCATGTAATTCCTCTACGATATTCTCTATGCTTCTCTCTGTATCTGCGGGATCAGACAGTCCATAGCCAAAAGGCTCCACTGTAATCACTTTATATGTCTTTCCTAATTCCTCAGCTAAAGGTCTAAACTCTAATACCGGAGAAGGAGATCCCAGTCCTGGGAGTAACACAATAACGGGGGATTCTTCTGCTTGCAAACCAGCAATTTCCACAGTCATCTTTTTCCCATTGACTTTAACTGCATTGCCATAAGCTGCTTGTACCTTTGGTATTTCTCTCTTTTTACAAAAATAATTCCATGTGCTCCCCATGCAGCATAGAATCAGAATTACAATAGCCAACCACTTTATTATTTTAAATATTTTCCTTCTCATAATTTTAGAAACAAATTTCACCTCCCGTTACTTTCACTGTTTTAGATCCACTATTAGTTACATAGAATCTATAGTATCCACTAGACAGTATTGTAAATGATGTTTTATGGGAAGTTCCTGAACCGCTATACTTTTGGGTTCTACTTCCATTCTGATTGATATACCCCATCTTTACAGAGGAAGATACATTCAAGTTTACCCGAAAAGTAACAGTAGTACCTCCACTCACATAAAACATAGAACCATTGGAGTCATAAAAAGATACCGTTTTCCCACTTTCAATACTAATTTGCTGTAGTCCCATTCTATCCTCTATCTGATCTTTATATAAATCTTCTCTACAAATACTATAAGTTGTTATATTTCTTACATTATCGGCTGCTGAAACTGGCATAGCAACCAGGCAAATAAGCCCTAATATTCCCAAAAATATTCTTGTTTTTTTCATCTTTCACTTTCCCCTTTCTACAGTCAATATTCCTTGCGAAATCGTTACTCTGTCACTAGATACATTTTTTAAATATACACCATATTGTCCTGATTTAGGAATATCCAGGATTATCTTATTTTCTGTTTCTGATATAACCTTCTCATCTATCACCTCTCCATTAAAAATATATCCAATCTCTAATGTTCTTGCTTCACCTCTCTCATCACTATCAGACTGTATGAAATCTAATATAAAAACATCCCCTGTTTTCATATCCCAAGTATCTCCATCAAAATCTGTAAGGACAATCATGGTTCCGTTATCCAAATAACACTCTGGCACTGATCCGTTACGCTCTGTTTTTAATTCCATAATATATTTTGCAATAGGAATTCCATCTTTATATAAATTTTCTGGTAAAATGATGTCCGTTTCCACTTCCATTTGTATAGCTCCGCTGTTTTCCTTTTCATATAAAGCAAGTCCGTTCTGATTTTCTAAAACCACTTCCTCATTATTTTTGATTTCACCTGCAGATTTTAAAACTTCATGTGCCCCAACAGTGATTCCTCCAATTCCCATTGCCGCTGCCAAAACAGCTATATATCTCCTGCGATTTCTTTTGGCTTTGGTGTGACCTATCTCAAGAAAAACAATTTCTTTTATTCGCTTCTCACTTTCAATATTTTTATGTTGCATTTCATTTTCAAATAGCTCACAGGAATTATCAAACATTTCACTTATTTTAAACTTCACTGGCATCATATCCCTCCTCCAGAAGAATCCTTTTCAGAGTTTCTCTTCCTCTCCGCAGACGGGTCTTTACTGTTTGAGGATTCATTTTTAATGTTTCTGCAATCTCTTCTATTTTTTTATACCGATAATAATACATAATAAAAATTTTTCTATCCGTCTCTCTTAATTTCTCCAATGTTCTTCCAATGATCAACTGTTGCTCTTTCTGTAAAATCAAGTGCTCTACATCACCATCAATCAAAAGAATATCATCATTAAGTTCCAGAATTTCTCCACGATAAGCTCTTAACCAATCTTTCGCTTTATTTCTTGCAATCATTCCCAGATACGATTTGACACTGCTGTACTTTTTATAATTAATCCTTTCTGCTGTCAGCCATAGGGAAATAAAAGTATCTGCAACCACCTCCTCTATATCTTCCTTGGTACCTTTTTTATGCAGTAATTCCCAGACGATACATGTGATATAGGAACTATATAAATCAATGATTTTTCCCAATGCCCATTCATCTTTCCTCTTCAGTTTTCTCATTAAAATAATTTCATCCATTGTCCAAATCCCATCTGTCTGTTTTTTATCAATACGGAAAGGATTGGAGTTTGGTTTCGTTCTATTTCAAAATATTGAATAAAAAAAAGAATATCGCTTTTGCAACATTCTTTTTTTATTCTCTATATCACCGATTATAAGTGTCCTACTATTCTTTTATAATATAATTAAATGTCTTTAATTTCATTTACTACGTTTTTCCATCAAAACATAAAAATAAGATTGTAATTTCCCACTTTGGCTACTTTAATTTGTATTTTTTTCAAAAAACAACATAATTTTTACTATGAATTGTTTTTCCTCATTTATGCACTTTAGTGTACCATTATATTTTTCAACTGCATCTTTTACACTCGGAAGTCCCCAACCATGAAATTCTCTATTTTTCTTTGTTGTTGAAGGAAAATGTGCAAATGACTCTTTATTTTCTTCACACGCATTAGAAACCTTTATAAGTAAAAAGTGATTAATCCGGCGTATAGTCAACGAAATATTTCCAGGTATTTTCAATTTTTCAGAAGCTTCAATCGCATTATCCAATAAGTTTGCCAATATTGTGCACATATCATGTGGTTTAATATTGGTATTCTGCGGGAATTCCACATTCACATTACAGGTAATTCCTTTTTCCTTCATTTTTCCCAATTTACTATTAATCACTACGTCAACAACGTCTATTCCTGTCCAAGTAGTTTTCGATAATTGCATTATTGGGCGACTTATTTCTGTAATATAATTCTTTGCCTCCAACGTTTTTTCTTCATCTAAAAGCTGATATAATACATTCAAATGGTTATTTAAATCATGGTATAGCTTTGCATTACCTGTATAAATTTCATTAATAGTTTTATAATTTTCTTCGAGCAGTTCATTTCGCATTTCTGCAAAATCTAATTTCATTTTTTCTTCTTTGCTTTCTATTACAAAATAAACTGTAAAAAAAAGTAATGACCAAAGAGCTATAAATACAAACCACACACCTGCCATTGTATAATTAAATGCCTTAAGTGTTTGATTAACTAAGTATACAAATCCCAAAAATCCCGCACAGGATATAATTAAAATTGTATATACATAGTTCTTCTTCAATGAAAAAGAATATAAATATTTCTTTATCATAAAATACAGCAGTATCCATAAAAACTTTATAACACAAATCATTACTACACGTAAAATTCCTCTTGTAGAAACTAGCGCGGTAAATGTATCATAGCCACCATGAAAATTCGATACAAGAGTAAAAATCAAAAAGTCGAAACAGCTTAAACATAATACATAAAAACTTGCGATTGAAAATAGTTCTATATACTTTCTCCTGTAGATAATTTTAGCGGTAATACTCATATATAATACAAATAATATAATCGTAAAATAAGAAAATATTGATACATGATTGCAAATTTGTATTAATACAGTTCCTATTATTGCTAATTCTCTATCTAATATAAAGTTTTGCTTTCCTCGTTGCTTATATAACAAAATACTATATATTTTATATAATACAAATACTTCAACAGAACTTGCTAAAATTTCAATTCCATTATATACAATATTCATATCTGTTCACTCCAGAAGTCACTTAACTTCGTTTTTATTTGTTCCAGTTTTGCCTGGCTTGCTGGCAAACGAATTCCATTCTTCAGTTCTACAATTCCATCTTTTATTCCCATAATATGGGCTAGATTAACAATATCCCCACGATCAACATATACAAAATCATCAGATCGAAATTCTTTAAACACCTGTGTAAGACTCTTTCTTACCTTGGTCACTGAATTATCTAATAATGTTATTACAGAATTTTTTCCTTCTCTTTGAATATACAAAATCTTATGATAAGGTATTTTTTCTACTCTAGTTGGTGTTTTTATTGCATAAAATTCATCTGTCTGTATCTTTATCATATTGATAGCATCCTTCAACGCCTGTGGTAACCTAGAGCCTATTGAGTTTTTGGGTATATATCTAAAGATTGACAATTCAAATGCATCTACGGCATATTTTAAATGTGATGTAATAAATATGATTAGCACTTCCGGTAAATACCTTTTAACATATGCAGCTAAATTTATACCGTCTATATTAGGCATTTCAATGTCACTAAGGATTAGATCATAATATTTCCCTTCCTGAATATCATATTGTAAATTCTCACTCTGAGTATAAACCGTTATGTCTGCAAATTCGTTACTCTTTTTTAAAAATTCCATTACTTTTTTCTTTAATATTTCTACTGTTTTTTCGTTATCATCACATATAGCAATGTAAATCATGATACGCCTCCTTATGAGCAATCACTTTATTATAGCAGATTCTAGTGATTTGTTAAATCATAAATGTATAAAAAATTCCTCTCCTTAAATCATGGAAAAACATTTCTTTTTCATTTATTACCAATTCATACATGTCTTTTGTTACTGCGCATTTATAATAATAAATCCCTGTTTCATGTTGCTTTACTTTTGTTATAATATCTGCTACTACCTCATCTATTTTCATTTCTTGATGCGGAGATGCTGGCCACTTTTTTATCATAGATCGTACCTGAGTTTTATTCAATTTTACCTTTTTTGCAAAGTAAAATTTTTGGGGGAATTTTAACTCTCTTGTAGTTCCTAACTCTTTTAAAACAAGGTCAAAAACATCTTTCCCTTCTTCATACGGAAATCCCATTTCTAAATAAGCCTGTATATGCAAAATTGAAGTTTCTAAATACTTAATATTTTCTGTGTTTTGATAGTATTGATACAACTGAAAAACAGCATCAATAAATGTATCTTTTACGGACATATCTTTATATTGTACACTTCCTGCTGCTAATTTAATTGCTTCAATATATACTCCATTCTCTCTTATCTGCATTTCTATTCCTCCCTATATACTTCATTTAGCATAAAAGATGCCGGAATATCAACACTCTGGCATCTTTTATTTATATACATGTATTAACTTTACCTTATTTCAGACATTCCGGTAATTTAGGCTGATATGAAAGACAAACAGATGCACAATTTGCTCCCCATATTGCACAAGCTTCTATACACATAGCAAGAAATTTCATAGTCCTATAACTCCTTTCTTTGTATACAATAAAAATTTAGGTTTATCAGTAATCAGCATAAATACTGCTACCAAACAAATACTTAATACCATCATACCCATGATCTCTTTATCTACTACTGATAAAAATAATGCAGCAAAGACATTTATGTTCAAAATATTCCTAGCCATAATCTTACACCGACTTTTTTTATTTTCACCAATAGGCTGATTTTCATTAACCACCGGTGCATGGATAGCAATATAGTAACTACTTAATACTAGCAAAATCAACCATATTTCTAATGGAAGCTTTGTATAAATTATATTGTTAAAAAGTAATAAAAATAAATACGAAATGTTACTAATCAAAAAGCATCTAAAATATGTAACTGCATGATATCCACCCGTAAATACTCTCAATGGTGCAAACACCAATAGGAATATTACACCTAATTTAAATTCGTGTAATAAACCTGACACAATCAATATTGAACTTATTCCAATCATTGTTGACAAAATAATTTCTATGCCATAAGTATAAACAGCTTCTTTTCTCCTTTCCGAGCCATCTGCTATTCTTTTTGCAAGTTTACTGGACACTTTATTTAACACTTTTAATCCCTCCCTATGTCATGAATTATAGCAAAACCTTTTGCTTTTTTCTTATTATGTCCATAAATTCAGGGATTTTTGTCCACGAATTCTTTTTCGTCTTCTCCAGCGCATAACAAAAGGCACTAATCAGTGCCTTTTTCTGTATCATTCTTATATTTTTTTAAATCCTCTACCTTATCTAATCTTTCCCATGGTAAATCTAAATCTAATCTTCCAAAATGTCCATATGCTGACACCTGCTTATATATAGGCTGTCTTAAATCAAGCATTTTTATAATACCAGTAGGACTCAAGTCAAAATTATCTCTTATAATATGAATTAACATATCCTCTGGCAATTCACCTGTTCCAAATGTATTAATTCCTATTGAGATTGGCTTTGCTACACCAATCGCATATGAAAGTTGAATTTCACATTTATGTGCCAAATCTGCCGCTACAATATTTTTAGCAATATAACGAGCTGCATATGCTGCTGACCTATCTACTTTTGTACAATCCTTTCCAGAAAAAGCTCCTCCGCCATGATGAGCATATCCTCCATATGTGTCCACAATAATTTTCCGCCCTGTTAAACCACTATCACCATGCGGTCCACCAATTACAAAACGTCCCGTAGGATTTACGTAAAATTTGGTTTCAGAATCTACCATTCTCTGAGGTAAAACACAATCGAAGACATAATGTTTAATGTCTTTTTGTATCTGTTCCTGAGATATTTCAGGATCGTGCTGTGTAGACAAAACCACCGCTTCTAATCGTACAGGTTTCCCTTGCTCATTATACTCTACTGTAACCTGCGTTTTCCCATCTGGTCTAAGATAAGCAAGAGTTCCATTTTTGCGGACTTTCGCAAGCTGTCTAGCTAATTTATGAGCCAACGAAATAGCATACGGCATAAATTCATCTGTTTCATTCGTTGCATAACCGAACATCATCCCCTGATCACCGGCACCTAACATACTTTTTGCATTTTCGCACTCATTCTGCTCTTTTACTTCTAATGCTTCATTTACCCCCTGTGCAATATCCTTAGACTGCTCATCAATACATGTAATAACTCCACAGGTATCAGCATCAAATCCATATTTTCCCCTTGTGTATCCAATGTTACGAAGGGTTTCTCTAACAATCTGAGGAATATCAATATATGCTTGCGTTGTTATCTCCCCCATAACTAATACTAATCCTGTAGTTATACTGGTTTCGCAGGCAACACGACTCATTGGATCTTTTTCAATCAGTGCATCTAATATCGCATCGGAAATTGCATCACAAATTTTATCTGGATGTCCCTCGGTAACTGATTCTGATGTAAATAATATCTTTTCCATATTTTTCTCCTCCCTATTGTGATAACCATGAAAAAATCCCTAAAACGCCAAACATAATTATACCTCTAATAGCATCTTCTAATGTGGTAGCTACTTTGTCTTTTTTTATATTTGTTTTATTGAATAATGTAACAACTGCATAATATCCATCACTTTTTACTATTGGAATGAAATTCACCAGCACATTAGAAATCACCAAATAACAATACGGTAGCTGTTTTGGAAAAAATAATAGTACAAGCAATACATAAATACAATTCATAAAATTTCCAGCCAGATAAATTGCAATCCTTTTGTATTTAGAAACCATATAGCTATATGAAGTATCTACATAAAATGCAGGCCAAATAAACATAAATTTAAACCCTATTTTGACTCGACTTTTAGGATAAAATTTTTTCAAAAATAATACATGTCCAAGTTCATGAATAAATATATTTATTATTAAAACTAAAGTTGCTGGAAGAAAATTTACATCTATAATAGAATACGTTGTAGTTCTAAAATATAAATATAATGTCAGAAGAATCATGAAAATCATTCCCATCATATATAGTATATTATCTTTATCATTTTTTACGAACTCCAGTTTTTCCTTTCCGAACAGTGAATCAAATGTTGCATTATCCAATTTAAAGAAATTATTATTTTTTTCTACAATCGTAAAATCTCTTTTACTGTCCTGAGCTATGGTATATTCTTCATATTTAAATATTTTCAAAATATCCTTCTTCCTTCAGCAATCTTAAAAACCAATCATCTTTAAATAAAAATCCACATAACTCACACGGAGAAGTCAAACTCTGCGGATATTCTATATTCTTTTTCTTTAATAATTCCAAAAATGGTGTAAAACCTTCTGTATAGATTTTATGTAAAACCTTATTATAATCTATAGACTGAATGATTGCACTCAAGCTCTCTTCATGTAAATTTCCCATTAATAAAAGCGTATTTTCTACGACTTGTGAGCAACATGGATATACTTCTAACTTTGCATTAATCAATAATGTTCGATCTAAAAGTCCAATACAGCGCGCTTCATGTTTCTTCAAATCAATAACTTTTATAAACTGGGAATCAGAAAATATCTCTGCTGATCCGGTATTAATAACTGGTTGATATGCATAATTTGTCTTAAAGGCATGTTCCCCCATCTCATTGATAATATCACCTGGCTGAATACCATCTTTTAAGAAGCAACCAACAATTTCCGTACTTACCTCTAAATCATTTGCAATATCTACAATATTTAAGATATTCTGCAAATCAATAAATTCCTTATGAAATTGATCATAACTAAAGGAAATCATTTTTATCTTAGATTTATTTCTTTCAATAAAATTTCTTGCCTTATTGATGTCCTTTCCCCAGAATCCATTAGTTTTAATTGTAATTCCAACTTTTCTACCATAATCAAAATTAATTATATGCTCTACCAAATCAGGATATAGCATAGGTTCACCGCCAGTCACACCAATGAGATCTATAGACGGACATTCCTTAATATTTTTTAGAATCAAATCTAATTCCTCTATTGTAAGAGTTTTACCTCTTACAAGCCCTCTTGAGTCACAACACATTTTACATCTTGCATTACAATTTTCAGTTAATAAAATTCCACATCCTTTAAATTCCATTTTTTTCCCATCTCCTTCTAAAAATAAAAATTATACATAATACAGTAGCAAATAATGCTATTGAATATAAAATATTTTCTTGAATCATCAAATAATCGCTATTTCGTGTATTAAAGTACTGGTTAAACTTTATGAAAACAGGATTTGAAGCGTCATACCTAACCAAAAAGCTCAATTTGGGGTTAGCAATCGAAGCCACCATTGAAAATAACCAAAAAGCAAAATTTACTACATAGGCTCCAATAACACTTTTAAACAAAAATCCCCACATACTTGCCAATAATATTTCATAAATAATTGCACTTTCGAAGTAGAACAAAGTTGCCAAAGTATAAGAGAAATCCTGATACACAATACTTATACCTATAACTCCACCAAAAACAATAATACTCATCCAAGCTAATATCACCGCAATTTTTGTCAAAAAATAGCGAAGCCAATTGTATCCCATAAGTTTATAAAATAGGATATTTTTATTTTTGTAATCTGATACAAAAGACTGAATAATCAATACTGGAAAAATAAGCATTCCAAACTGTGTGATTACCGTATAAATGCTAACGTATAGCTCACTAATTGTCGGATTGGAAATCTTATCCAGACTTACAAGTAGTACATATCCTAGAACAAAACAGATTGCTACAGTAAGTAAATAAAATAAAAAAAAGTGATTTTTTATATTTTTTCTTATTTCCATATTATTCCCCCCTTATATACATAGCTACAATCTCGTCTTTAGAAGCAATTTCTGTAATTTCCAGATTGTTAATATAATAGTATTTCCCTTCCATATATTCTAAATCAGATAAATTATGTGTAATATTGATAATAACCGCTTCATGAGTTTTCTTATATTCCATAAGGAATTCATACAAATCTATAGAACTATTTTTATCCAAAGCATTTGTAAATTCATCTAATATAATCACTTTAGGGTCTGCTGATAAAAACGCCAATAATTTTATTTTTTGCTTCTGACCATCACTCATCTTCTTGATTTGCAAGTTTTTAGATACTTTATTTAATTTTAACAGGTCATATAAACCCATAATTTTCTGTGCTTCAAATTTCTTTTTTAATAATTTTATCACATCATCAAGAGTAAACTCTGCCGGAATATTACTACTGCTTCCAATAAGAATTGCCTCCTGATTTTCTTCAATTTTTCCCTCAAATTCTAACATTCCTACACATGTTTTAGCAAAACTTGATTTTCCAGCGCCATTGCTTCCTAAAATATGGTTTATATATTTCTTATCAAATGAAATGTTTACATTTTCAAGTAGCTTTTTTTTCCCTACTTTCAAACTATAATTAATCAGTTTCATTGCAGTATCCTTTCCAAATAGGTGTTTATAAAATATATGAAGCATTCTATAAACACCTATTTCTCATAAAATATGATAAGTCTACAAATCTCTCGTCTTTTTATATTTAGTGTCCTTTACTACCAACGACAGCTTTAAGGGTAGCGACAATGAAGTACCACATGCTGTTAATATTTTCCAGTTTTAAGGCCTCCATTTTCTGATCCATAACCTCTTTTTTTGTTTCGTTATTTTCTTTAAATTCATTAATTTTCATCTCTAATTCCTCCATTTTAAATCAATTTTTTTATTAGTGTCCCTTACTACCAACAACTGCCTTAAGAGTTGCAACAATGAAATACCACATACTATTGATATTTTCCAGCTTTAAGGCTTCCATCTTTTTCTCCATAACTTCCTTTTTATTTTCATTGTTTTCTTTAAAATCGTTAATTTTCATTTTTATACCCAACCTTTCTTCTTTTCACTAACTATTTTTTACACTTTACAGTGTTTTCAAAATTTCTATTCCCTTTTGCTTAATATATTTTTGTGGGACTTCTTGTTTTCTCTGAAACCATTGATGTATTTCTTACCTCCCTGTGTTTATTCCTAATCCATATGTATTAGATGTTTTGTAGTATAGCACTCAATACAAATAATAGTTATTTTTGTCCACCAAATATTATTTTTATGACCACAAAAAATGCCGCTACAGGTTTATCACCCGTAACGGCATTTTCCTTTATTTTATTCCGCTTTTTCTTCATTACCGGATTTTAAATATGTCATGACCTCTTCCACTGTTTTTCCGGAAGCAAGTAAGGCGCTAAAGATTTCATCTTTCTGTTTATCTTCAATCTTCTTCCTAAGTTCTTTTGCTTTCAAACGCAGTTCTTTTAATTCTGCCTCTGTTGTTTTAATCTCCTGCTCTGTCTTCATAAGCATTTCTTCAAGAGAAAGATTCTCTACTTTTTTACGTCTTGGCATACTGTTTCCTCCCATGCTGATATCTCCTTCATTCTACCATTATTGTTCCAAAAATACCAGTCTTTTTATGAATCGCTCCTATCTCCCTCTTCGCTGCTGTTTCTGGCTTTTGGCATATTCCATCTTTTTATTGTATTCGTCCATGATTGCACTTTCCAGATCTGCCTTAAATTCTGCATTGACTGCATGGGCAATATCCTCCCTCTCTCCTTTTGCAGAATTTTTCTGAGGCATACCTACAAAAGTTTTTCCGTTCCATGCCTGGATCACATGAAGCTGCTGGATTGCCAATACGTCCTGCAGACGAATGGCTACATCTGCCTTAAATGTATCGCTTCCCTGTACCGGATTTACACTCAGATTGTAATACAGCTCTTCCTCTCCCCAACAGCCCTTACAGTCTGTTTTCGTTTCTGTCATATTCTCATAGGCTTCCCTTACGGTATCCAACACTTCCTTTTGAAATTCCTTATCCGTAAACCGGAAAAAAGGAACATACTCCCCTGTTTCATAATCTCTGTAACGGGGCATATCGAGATACAGATTTCCCTTCGAGGACTCTTTAATTGCAAGGCTTTTCACACAGAAGGCCTCATCAAAGGTAATGGTAGCAAATCCTTTCAGGTTATTGATTTTTCCTTCTTCCTGTTTCAATTCCGGTTTATATACTCTGATATTATATTCCATATTGTGATCTCCTTTTCTACTCTATTTTTCGTTACCGAACTGCTGTCTGGCATGGAAGATTTTTAGTTTCCTCCTGCACTTCCACACACTCCTCCTGGTCCTTGATTTCCAGTTCTGCATCAATCTCCATCTGCCGGGTAATATTCTCTTTTAAAAGCTCCTCATACGGGAAGGGCTTTTCATATTCCTGCTTTGCATTTTTTATCTCATTTTCGCAGGTCTTAATTTCTTTTTGAACGTCCTCCACTGCTTTATCAAGGGCATTCAAGCGGTTTTCTATACGGACCATGTTACCGGAGTCACTGCTTTTTAACTCCACACTATACTCCTTCTCTCCCTGAAGGAACAAGATCGGTCCCAGCATATCATTTTGGACAGATACCTGAAACCCCTTATATATACCGACTTCGTGCCTGGTAAAAGCTGTTACCCCTTCTATAATCCCACGCAGAACTTCACCTGCTTCTTTGTGTTTTTCATAAACTTTTCCCTGCAGCGTGATTGCAAACCCCGGCTGTACTTCCATAGCCTGGTTCCTGCGCTCCAAATCCTTTTGAAGTAATTGCAGTTCTCCCTTCAGGCTTTGTATCCTTTTCGGATACTGGAAAGTGACCGCATCTTGCAGGGTAAACCGTTTCCCTTCATGTGCAGCTTTTAGAATTCTCAGACGTGCCACTTCATTATCTACTTGTATTTTTTCCATAATCAGGGGATTTTCAGAAGCTACCGCTTTAATCTCTGCAAAATTTAATACGGTTTCATCTATATCCTCACAGATCCTTGCCAGTTCCCGGCTGGTAAATACCTGGCTGATAAACCGCTGTTTTGTTTCTACAATGCCCCATAAATAAGCATCAAAAGAACCCTTTGTTACATAGCGGTAAATATTGACTTCCTCATTTTCATTCCCCTGGCGGATAATGCGCCCTTCCCGCTGTTCAATATCAGAAGGTTTCCAGGGGCAGTCGATATGATGAGCCGCCACCATTCTGGTCTGGATATTGGTTCCTACCCCCAGTTTTTCGGTACTTCCTATAATAATCCGTTTCCTTCCGGCTCTGACATCGGAAAACATACGGTCCCTCTGTTCATCTGTTTTTGCATCATGGATAAAACAGATTTCTTCCTCTGGAACACCTCTGGTAATCAGTTCCTGTTTTAAATAATCATAGACGGTAAACGCTTTCCCAGGTCCGGGTGTCCCAATATCCGAAAAAACAATCTGGGTTCCTTTCTGTTCCTGGGACTGTACATATTCCTGGTAAATGTTTTCTACTGCTTTATTCAGTTTGGAATCCGAATCTACCGGAGCATAACTGTCCAAAAGCCGGGGATCTGTACCCAAAAGCCTTGCTTCCCCGGTAATCCGGAGCATATTGTCGTCCTTTGGATCTACCACACCTCTATGGATTGCTTCTGCCCTTTCCACCATTTCCTGCATACGTTCTTTGACATAATCAGAGGCTTCCGATACTACAACCTTATATTTTCCGTCCTTTAATTCTGGCCGCTTAATATCTAGCATATCAGGCAGAATAATGTCTGCTACTTCTTTAAACAGGTGTATCAGTTCCGGCAGATTGATAAACTTATTAAACCTGGTCCGCATCCGGTAACCAGTACCTTCCGGTGCCAGTTCCAAAGAGCTGGTAACTTCCCCAAACACAGAAGCCCATGCATCAAAATGGTAAATCCCCTTTTCGTGAAGCCGCCTTTCCTGCAGATATAACTGCATCACATAAAGTTCCACCATTGAGTTTGACAGAGGGGTTCCCGTTGCCATAATGACGCCCCTTCCCTGATTTTTTTCGTTGATATACTGGATTTTCATACGCATATCCATAGCCCTCTGGGAACCGCTGGAACCCAGACCCGCAACATTGTTCATTTTCGTAAAAATTTCCAAGTTCTTGAACAGGTGCGCTTCATCTACAAATAAGGCATCTACGCCTGTTTCTTCAAAGTACATCACATCATCTTTGATTTCTTCATTGTTCAGTTCTTCGATTTTCTGCAACAGTTTTTTCTTTCTGCTTTCCATCTGCTTTATGGACCAGTTCTTTCCCTCTTCTTCCCTTGCCCGGTTAATGGCTTCTACCAGTTGCTCTGCCTGCTCTTCCATCATGGCTCTTTGCCGGTCAGGGGAAATGGCAATTCGTTGGAACTGAGTATGGCCAATAATAATACAGTCATAATCCCCTGTTGCCATTCTGGCAATCATACGCCTGCGGTTTTCCTTCTGAAAATCTTCTTTTCTGGTAATCAGGATCTTCGCATCTGGGTAGGCGCGCAAAAATTCTGCTCCCATCTGGAAGGTCAGGTGGTTCGGAACGGTAAGAAGGGGTTTCGTTGCCAGCCCCAGCCTCCTCATCTCCATACAGATGCAGATCATTTCCAGAGATTTACCAGCGCCTACCGTATGGGCAAGCAAGGTATTTCCTCCACACAGCAATGCCCTTGCCACAGCATTTTTCTGATAAGGACGCAGCTTTAGCAGAGGGTTCAGTCCCGGCAGTTTTAAATAAGAGCCATCATAGCTTCGTTGTCTGTCGCAGTTAAAGGTTTCATTGTAAAAATCCACATATTTTTTTCTGCGCTCCGGCTCCTTAAAAATCCAGTCCCGGAAGGCTTCTTTTATCTGCTCCGCCTTATCCCTGGCAAGCATGGTTTCCTTCCGATTAATCACATAACGCACCTTTTCCCCTTCCTGCACCCGGTCCCTTATGGTCACAATCCGGCTGTTTAACAGTTCCTCTATAATGCTGATCGCATCCATAAATCTTGTGCCATAGGTTTCCCTGGTACGAATGGTTCCTCCAAAAAAATTTCCCCTGTCAATATGGTAAGACATATCTGCATCTAAGCGCTCAATCTTGAGGGCATGGCCACTATGAGCGCAATAGTTTCTCTGGTTGCTCTCCGGGATTTCCAAAAGCTCATAGATAAACTGTTCGTAATCCTCATTTTCAATCCAGGTTGTTCCCAGTTTTACACTGATCTCAGGCGCTGTCAGTTCTTTTGGCTGTACCTTTTCCAGTGCTTCCACGTTGTCTACAAACAAGGGATTATTCTGCGCATAAATCCTAGCAGTACGGAGCTTCTGCCGCACATTGCCGCTTAAATACTCATCTGCGGTTTCCCACCCTGCATTGGGATCTTCTTCTTTTGCCAGTACCGGGTTCTGGTAGATTAACCCTTTTAATTCCTGGAGCATTTCTTTCCTGTTTCCCGGATAAAGAGAGAGCATATAGGGAATATCCACCCGGTTATATTCTGACAGACTGATATGCAATGCTTCCTGGGCATTTTCCACTTTGTCTATCACATCTCTGGGGCGTATGGTCCTTTTGTAAAAAATATCAGCTTTGGTTACATTTTTGTCCTCGTCAACCACTTCCAGGGAAGAAAGCAGGGGATAATCATTGTCCTGCCGGAACGCCATTTTATTTGTCCGGTCACAGAAATATCCATGCGTTTTCACAAAGGCATCATACAAACGGTTTAACTGTTCCTGTGCCTTTTTCAGTTCCTGGTCAGAACAATTTTCCTGCTGTATCTGTAAAATTTCACGCACCAGAAGGCGGATCTTATGCATGGCACGTATCCGACGCTTCACACTTTCCTTTACCTGGCTCCGGTATAAAGACTCCCCTTCCCGGTAATATACTTCGTCCTGTATCACCGTAAACGTATAATTAGGTATCTCTGGAGAAGCAACTAAGACGTCCTGCTCTTCCTTCTTTTTTTCTGCTATGCTTTCTTCATAACAGTTTTTAGGAAGCTCTCCAACTGCGTCCAAAATTCCTTTTTCCAGGTCAAAGTCTTCCGCTTCATTGACCAGGGCTGTATATTTGGAATCTTTCCCGAAAAACTGTTCAAACCAGACCATTTTCCCAAGCATCATTTCCGGGTGTTCCAGATAATACTCATTCACCGGCACCATGTCTTCTGTAAGCCCTGTATAAGTCCAGATCGGCTCCCCAATCGAAGGCTCTGCTTTTTTCTGAAAAAACAAAAGGTCACTGGTAACTGCGGTATTGGCGCTCTTTCCAAAAGAATCTGCCGGAAGCCGGACTGCCCCTAAAAGGTCTGCCTGTTCTGCCAGATTTTTTCTCACAGTGCTGTCATTTTTATCCAACGTTCCTTTTGAAGTTACCACTGCCAAAATGCCTCCTGGCCGAAGGAGGTCCAGGCTTTTCCGGATAAAATAATCATGGACTTTCAGCTTCATCTTTTTATATCGGGGATCATACAAGCGGAAGTCCCCAAAAGGCACGTTTCCCACAATCACATCAAAGCTGTTATCCTCAAATTCCGTTTTTTCAAATCCTTTGATCTGGATACTGGCTGAAGGGTGGAGCTTTTGTGCAATCCTTCCGCTTATGGCATCAATCTCCACACCATAAAGCTGGGATTTTTGCATATTTTCCGGAAGACCATGAAAAAAGTTTCCAATCCCCATAGCCGGTTCCAGAATTTTTCCCTTCTGGAATCCAAACTGCTCCAGGGCTTTATAAACACCCCGCACGACTTCCGGCGGCGTATAAAAAGAACTGTTGACACTGGCCCTTGCCTGGGCGTATTCTTCTGCGGTCAACAGTTCCTTCAATTCCTGATATTCTTTTTTCCACTCCGGGCGTTTACTGTTAAAAGCATTTGGCAACCCGCCCCACCCTACATACCCCGCAAGAATTTCCTGTTCTTCTTTTGTGGCATTTCTCTCTTCCTGCTCCAGTGTTTTTAAGATACGGATCGCCCGGATATTTTTCTGATACCGGCTTTTATCCCCACCGGTAAACTGAAGCCACCCTTCTGGGTAATAATAATCTCCGGCTTCTACCTTACCTTCTGTCTGGACAGAGGTTCTTCCTTCCTGCCAAAGCTCTTCTTTTTTAAGAATTTCGCTATATTCTTCCCATAATGCAGGAAACCAGGGAAGCAGACGGTACATATTCTTCTGCTGCTCTAAGGTTTCTGAATCTTCGGTATAGGCAATCTGGTCCTCCTCTGCCAGATGTGCAGTAAGCCCGCCAAACTGATCCCAGGAAAGTTCCTGCAGAAAATCTTGGCTTTCCGGCAGGGTGATCTTAATCCCATTTTCCTGAATACAAAGCTCATAGCTTCCATGTTCTGTCCGCACCAGATAATAAGGCTGGCCTTCCGGTACTTCCCGAAGCAAAAGCATCTTCAAAAAATGGTCTTTTTCTTCCGGTAGCTGATTAGTCGTATAGACCAGACAGAGCATTTTCTTTAAAATATCCGCCTGGATATTCTGTTTATAAAAGGCTATGCCAATCTCTTCTAATGGGATTGGTTCCTTTTCCTCAATCACTTCCTGCACTTTCTCTGGCTGTAAGGTTTCTTCCTCTGTTTCTTCCCCATTTTCTAAGGCTTCCTCCGATACAGATAACAAAGGAAGATAGGTCCCTTTTTCAATCCGTTTCCCAATTTCCAAAGAAACTTCGTCCCAGTACCAGAACGCCTCCTTCATGGAAGTTCCCTCACTCCAAAGAATATAAAAACCACTGGAACCGCTTTCTGCGGTCAGGATACCGTCTTTTGTATGGGCTTCTCTTTTTACATCTCCATACAATTCATAAAGATAGGCTTCCCGGTCTGTTTCCTCTGGATTGTTCCGGTAAAACTCATAAATTTTATATGGTATCTCCTGCCCTGTCATTTCCAGAAGGATTTTCTCTTTCTGCCAGTTTTCCGGCTGTGCAGGTTCTATCTCCCCAGACAGAAAAGGAACCGCCGAAGCAGTTCCTTTCTCTGTATCCTCTTCTGTTTTTTCCTGTTTTATCCGATCCTGGGGTGAATGATCTCCTCCATAACCTGTTTCTGCGCTTCCATGTCCGCCTGTATCCGAAGGTTGGTCATTTCCAACGTATTGTAAGGGTCGGTCCTGTCCTCTCTGGTCCAGGTCTTCAGAAGACTTTCTGCCAGTTTCTCGTGGTATTCCTCCGCTTCTGTCTGGATTTTCATAAGCCGCTCCATCAGTTTCCCGGACAGGAGCATCATTTCGTATTGTGCCTGGTCCGTTCTCTTCATTTCCTGTGCTGCGATCCTGCCGTAACGGTTCAGGGACGCCAGTATCTTCTCCTCGCTCATCACGCCCTCTAAGACTGGTATCTGTACGCCATTCATTTCCCTGTACTGGATTCCTGCGATCCCTTCCATAATACTGCCTCCTTTCAAGGTCTATGTTCTTCATGGTCCTTGCAATCTGTAACACAATCCGCCCAGATAAATGGGATACTAACCGTCCTGTCCGGTACAGAACCTCCTCATTCTCTGAAAAACCGCAGATAAAAGAAAAATCCAGGGTGTCATCTCGGATACCGCAGCGGCTTTCCACCGCATAACAGACACTGTTTACAAGAAACTCTGTAATCTGGTTTTCTTTTACCTCCTGTCCCTCTCCGGTAAGGACAGCCAGCTTCTGCAAGGATTTTAAAATTTCATATTCCTCTTCTATCATAAACCAAACAATTGTTCTTGTAAAGGCGTCTAAAGAATTTTTAAACTTTTTTTCCTGTTCGTAGATTTCCGGGAACAGCTCCCTTGCCAGCAGTCTGCGGTTTGTCCCATTCACCTGCCAGTTCCAGGGCCGGATTCCCTGTCCCTTTACATCTTGAATATCATAAACATGGGTAACTCCTTCCCCGAAAATTTTGGAAGGAAATACTGCAATTCCTTTACTTCCTCTGGCAACCGGCAAATCCATTTCCAGCCAGGCATCATATCCTGCAAGAACGGACGCATCTGGGCGCTGGGCATATACCATACAGGTATTTAAGAAGTCCAACTGATACAAGCGCCCCATGCAGGAAAGAAAATTTTTCCAGGAATCCTCCGACTCTGAAATCCAGTGTATGGTTTCCTCATACAGTTCCCGTACTTTTGTGATATGCTTCATCTGCTGTTCCTTCTTTCTTTTACAGGTACCAGTTCTTTTGCAGAAATATCACGATAGGAAAAATCATCTGCCCCCAGCACGATTTTTTCTGCATAAGAATCTGCTTCTGCTTTTGCAGTTGCCTCCAGTTCATTCCTGCCCCGGTATCTTACTTTTTTCTCCAGGACTTCTGTTATGGTCACTTCATATTCTTTTTCGTCCATGCTTCTCCTTTCTTACTGCAAGCGGCTGGGTCTTCCATACAGCCCAATGTTCGACGGATTGAACGGGTCATTCACTACTCCACGTCTGCTGTTGGCTGCATGTACCATTCTGCCATTACCAACATAAATTGCCACATGGGAAATATTGCGGAACTGCCCATTCTGCTCATAAGAATAAAAAATCAGATCTCCCGGCTCCAGTTCGCCTTCTGTAACTTCCAACCCATGTGTTACCATAAATTCTCCCTGGGTAGAGGCAATCGCCGGAAGGGAAATGCCTACCTCCTGATACAACCGCTGTACCAGGGAACTGCAATCATAATATCCTTCCTCATACCGGTGTTCCTGACTGTATTTGCAGCCTACCTTCGTCAGTGCCAGATTTGCAACGTCACTTCCTACGCCAAAGGAAGGGATCTCATTTCGGAATTCCTCACTCATGACTTCCCTTAAAAGTTCTTCTTCTTTTTCGGTCAGCTTTCCAAGTGCAATATAGTCCTCATAATTCAGGTTCTTGACGTAGCAGCCCTTCTTTGTTACCGTAATCTCATTTTCGTCCCCATCTGCCAGAAACGCTTCAAAAGTCTGATGTCCCCAGGCAGACGCAGTTGCATGATCTGCACAGAAAACATCAAATTGTACCCCATACCGGTCAAATGCTCCGGTATCTTCTACGGTATATTCAATCCCGTTCATAATGATCCTGGTTCCCATAGGGACAAAGGGGTTTTGTGCATCTACTGCAATGGTATGGTCCGGTTTTGGCATGACACCGGAGGCTGTAGGTCCTCCTGCCCACTGTCCACAACAGATACTGCACTGGCAATAACCGCTGGTGACAACATTTCCCAGGCTTTCCCCTGCCTTTATGGTGGTGGTTATGGTCGTGTTTTCAAAACTGTTCATTTCATCAAAGATTTCCTTCAGCTTGTCCTTATGCCGCTGATCCATATCCACACCTATATCCCCGGTTCCATACTTCACCATATAAACCATTAAAGTATCATAGTAATTACTCACATAATTCCCGTTTTTCTCATGGAGATAGGTAACTGCCCCATCTTCCCCATTTTGTCCAAGTTTTGTATTAAAGTCCATGTAGTAACCGCTTAAAACTTCTCGGACGGTAGGGTTCTCCTCAGACGGATTTGGCATGAACGCACCAAGTGGCGAACAGTATAAGAGGAAAAAGATAATCACTACAGGGATTGCCACCACAAGAAGAATACTGAACAGCGGAGCCAAAAGCGCCCCGGCAAACTGGACCACCTTCAGCATAAACACAGAGGCTTTCATCTTTACAATATCTTTTGCCACCTGTGCCAAACTGTCCTGCTGCCCATTTCCGGTGAGCTTATTGATCATATACTGGATTTTTCTCTGCCGGACTGCCTGTTTTTTCTGTTTCTCCATCTGTTTCTTTTTCACTGTTCTTGTTTGTCTGTAAAACTGCTTATTGGTGATCTTCCCATCTGCCTGTTTTACCTTTAATTCCTGCTCTGCCTTTCTATAATTCCGATCCTTCCACAGCTTTTCTGCCGGTTTTGTTGCTGTCCCCATGACATAAAGGGAATCATTGACTTCCTCCCCGCCCTCTAACTGGGTCAATATAGCAGCCTCTCCCCGGCGTACCCCTTTTATGGCAGTCTGCTTCGCCAGGGAAGATTTTTTTGTTTCCGCCAGCTTTGCAGCCTGTTCCCTCCGATACTGTTCCTTCGCCTGGAAACCAGCAGAGGGCTGACTGTTTGGTGCTACCCCCTGTTTCATCTGATCCGGCTGTAAGGTTCCCGGTACAGATACGGTGCTTTTGGCCTTTCCATTTTGTTTTCTATCTTCTGCTGCTCCCCGGATTGCTGCCTCTTTCCCGGCTTGCTTTTTCTTTTCCTTTTGTTTTTCAAACAGCGCTTCTCTGCCCTGCTTCGGCTGTTTCCCTTTTTCTGCCCCTTCTTTTTTCTTTCTCTGCCCTAAAAGATCGGCCACCGGCTTAGAGGTAAAAGCAGCTTTCTTTTCCTTTGCAGATAAAATAGGATTTTTCTTATGCACCGTCACCTGGGCTTCTTTTTTTAATTTCAGCTCCGGCTCTTTTTCTTTTTTTTCCTTAATCTCCAAAGCAGTCCCCCTCTCCGGGGTTTAATTCTTCTGCCTGATACCAGAGCGCCTGAAACAGATACCCCTGTTCCTTTTCTCTGGGTGGTGGACCGTACTCCTTTTCCAATTCCTGAAAGGCTTCCATAAGGTTTCCGGAAAATTCCTGGTAATCATCTTCTGTCAGGATATATTTTTCACTGAACAGTACCTGCTCCAATTCCCCCACTTCTACCAAATGGTCTATGTCTTCCGGGGAAAGTGGCGGTCCCAGTCTGTCATAAGTCTTTTCTTTCAGGTAGGAAAACTGATAAAGTTCCGTCTGCTGCGGTAAAACCTTCTCCTTACTGCCATCAAAGAGCAAAAAAATAGCTTCCGCTTTTAAGAAAACGGAAACCTCAGCTTGCTCACCATATTTTAGTGCCTGCTCCTTAGAAGGAAACTCCAGCCAGTCCGGAATACGGATTTCCAGCATCCAGGCTTCATACTGCAGTCCAAAAGATAATTGATATTTTGCGATAATTCCTCCTCCCTTCCACTACAAATAGTCATAATAAATCTCATTGGTATCTTCATGAAAGGACAATTCATACTGTCCGGGGATACCAGGATCCTCCATCCACCAACGGAAAAAAGCATCTACATCTGACCATAAGCGGGAATTGCACTGCCTTCCTGCAGCTTTCCTTAACTCCAGCATTTTAGCAAAAGCCCGCCGGTAAGCCCTCTCATAGGTCGGGAAGATGCGGAACTCCCGGTATCTTTGTTTTCCTGCCATAGGACAGCCTACACAGCCAACCCAGTGAAATCCCATTTCGTAAAGAGGGTTCATGGGTATTTTCTCTGCCTGGATATACTCCCAGACCTGCTGGTCACTCCAGTCAACAATGGGATTGCATACGTGTTTGCCCCTTGACAGGCATGATTCAAAGAGTCGCCTGGTATCATCATTATCATTATTTAAAATAATGGCACGTTTTTTTCCATTTGGGACAAAGTTTTCATAAATCCCCCTGTTTTTCCTCCGCTTTCGGCTTTCTGCCCACCGGACACCTGTGGTGATAAAACGCCCAGCCCCACCATTTTCTTTTAGAACCTCACAACAATACCGGATAGTCCTGGTAGGAGGGATCATTTTCATGGGGATCAGGCTCCACATAGTTATCCGCTGCCCTTTATAGTAAGGTTTATTGATACTACAAGTTATACCGGCCTGTTCTGCCTTCTGAAACTGTTCCCTCACATAATAAATAGTCTGTGGGGCATCTGCAGTAGTCAGGTTGTGCATCAGTTCAAATGGCACGCCGGAACGCCGTACCAGTTCCCTGCATACGGCGCTGTCTTTTCCTCCACTGTCCGTCACTACCAAAGAAAGCCCATAATGTTGCAGGGACATCTGGCTGGCAGTGCGGATACGTTCTATTGCTGTTTTTTCTAAATCCAATTTTTTTCAGGAGGGAAGATATCTTTTACATGGCCAAAACTCCGCCTCCTTTCCTAATTTTATCTGCCGCCCCTTTTTGGCGGCTCATATCCATTTGCTGCATACGCTTCTACGGTCATACCGTATGACTCTGCTTCCTGTCGTATCTCTTCCATAACCTGTTCTTTGTATGATTTATCCGGACAGGCAGTTGCAAAATCCCGGATATCCGGCATACAAGGCAGCTCCTTCCCTGTATTTAATGCAATCCTGCTTTCCCGGATATAGGCAAGCATGGCTTCCTGATATGCTTTTCGTGATGCGTCCCCCTGCGTCAGTAAAGGGACTTTCTTTTCTATTTCCTGTTCTTCCAGAACCGCTGTTTCCAGTTTTTCCAGGTTGCAGAAATACTGAAGGGTAGGAAGCATCTCCTCCAGTACCCATCTCATTTGCTGTTGTTCATGTTCCCATTCTTCTGTTGTCCTGGCGGTCTGTTTCATAAGCTGCTGCCCTTCTTCTGTATGGAGATAATAATCTGCAAATGCTTTTACATGATCCAGCAGATTTCCTTCCCCGTCACCAAAATCCTGGCGCCCGGTATAAGACATGACTTCCCCCTCTGAGAGAAAACAGATTTCAAAATGTGTTTTGTAATAACCTGCCATATCTTTCTCTTCCACTGCCTGCCGATCCAGCTTTCCGAACAATTCTACCGCTTGATTTAATGGCATGGCTTCTTCCAATGGAATGTCCGGGTGTTCACTGATCCGCACATACACAAAGGGTTTCAAGTCCACCGGCGGAATAAGTTTTACCTGTTCCAGTGTTGTCTTTAGCTTGTCTGCCTGTTCTTTCAACTCTGATTTCTGCTCAAATATCTTGCTTCCCAGCCACCTGCTGTATTCCTCTTTTCCGTCTTGACATAAGGCTTTCCATATAATAGCTTCCTTATGTTCTGCTTCTTTCGGATAAAAGGTATGGTAAAAATCAGGGTCAAGATTTTTTTCCAGTTTAATCATTTCATCTGCAAAAACAGTAGCCTCCAAGGTTTTCTCTGTTAAAAGCCCTTTGGTATCAATGACTTTTGTTTCCGGAAGATAAGCACTCAGTTCCCTGGCAGCTATAAAAACCTCTGGGTATTGGTTTTGATCATAGATATCTCTCAAAAGATCCACATCCAACTCCCCGTTATAAACCAGGGAAAATTCCAATGGAATACCATCTTCTTCCTCCACATGAAGCCCAATTCCTTTTCCTGCATTCAACCTTTCAGAAGGAATACTCTGATAGATCTTTACTGCCTCTTCTGCACTGTGGATATCCTCCCTGTATTCTCCATAGCGGTTAAATTCCATACATTCTGCCACATAATACGTTGTCAAACGTCCGGTGGCATTCTCGCCCATCTCACCTTTTTCCACGTAGCAATACCTCCTTTTTATGCACAAAAAAAGCACTACCGTTTTTAGCGATAATGCTCTTTGTGTTACTTCTTATTTTCTTTTTAAATGATACAGCCATGCTCAATCAGCTTCTGCTGTCTGGTCGTTAAAATAGAATATTCAAGGCTTTCCCTGTCTTGATGCAAGTAAAAACAAACAGGTTCCCTTAATTTGCTCTTTTTCGGAACAAGCTCAAAGGCAAATTGCCCACTGTCAAACCGGGCACCATCAAAGTATCCCTGAATAAACCGTTCTTCCGTATTCCCACTATGTAGCAATTCATCAATCATTACTACACCGATATAGTGTTTTTCCCTTAGCGAAGCCTCAATCTCTGCAAGGTAATCAAAAGGAGGCTCGCTAGTCTTCATAACCACAAGAATATTTTCTTTTTCTTCACTTATCACAATCATATCAAAGTTATTCATCTAACTTACTCCTTTCTCCTAATTTCTAAATCACTTCATAATATTCATCAATAATCGCCAATGCTCTTTTAATCAAATCATGAGCACCTTTTATATCCAGCATCTTTGTAGTATCAATTGGTGCTGTAGGGTCATCCCAATGTTCTATTGGATGGCGATTGCTGTTATAAAACGTATAAATATTTCCAATATACTTTACCTGCTCAGGCTTTGCATTTCCATATCTCTCTGGTTTCAGCTTATATTTTACACCTATTTTATCAAACATATCAAAATGATTTTCTTTGATGTACTGCGCATTTGGTATAATACCACATTCTATTAATGCTATTTTTAATTGTGCTTCTACAACACGAATTGCCGGCTGAGCCAAATATGTTCCATCAAACATATCATCTGTGACCTTTAAATTATACACAGCCTGATGAAGAGATCTTTCCATTTTCTTAGACGGTAGCTTATCATAAGCATTTGGCATATAAAACTGAAATTCAGAGCGAACCTCGTCTTTATCTATGTTAAGATTATATGTGTCATTAAAAATTTTAGGAATTTCTTCTACTTCTATTAATTCAGTAATATATCCAATAATAGTAGAAAATAACACTTCTGGTCTTCCTTGCATTACTACTTTATTATGCTTTTGATAATGTGTCACAACTACTCTATCTTTACTTTTGTTACATTTTAAAGAAACTGCTTTTCCATGAGCAATCTTTTTTTCATCTATAATTAGATTGTCTTTTCCAATTTCATCAACAGCAAGTGCTATAACTGTTGACAAATCTTCATCTGAAATTCCCTCAACTGTAAACCAAAAATCGCCTCTTTTAACTTTAGGAATCCCATTACCTTCTGTTAAAGCAGCTTTGGCTAATTTATCTGCTTCTTCATTATAATGATCTCCAGAATGAGCTTTTACCTTTTGATAAGAAATTTTTAGAATATCTGATTTACTCTTCATAAAATTTGCATATTTCTGAGTAAGTGTATTCTTTGCCTTCCATTCTCCTTGAGCCCACTTTTCAATTCCTTCATAATCATAACGAAGTTCTAAGTTATGATAACCATTCTTAATTGCCCATTGTACTGCATACATAGCACCAAGCATTTCACCAGCAACATTTCTAATTGCTAAAGAGTCCGGTTCATTTCCATTTCCTGATTCTCTAATAGTTTCTCCTCTTGGTGTAAGAATAATACACCCAAAAGCATATTTTCCTATTTTCTCATCAAAACTACCATCTACATATACAACTAACTGGTTTGTTGTGTTCTCTTCTATATCTACTTTTTTAATTTCTTGTATCCTATTCTCTAAATAGTTTTTCGCTTCCTCTTCTGTTTCAAAACCTTTATACTCTGCTCCCGGATATCCACTTACCGACTCTTTACACTCATTCCATGAATAAAACAAACCGGTTTGCTTACCCTTTTTTACAGCATAAACTTTTTTCTTTGCCATGTATACTCCTTCAAGATTTGGGATTATAGCATAATACAACCTGTTCGTCAAGAATTTTATGTTTACACTTTGACGATATTTGTCTATTTAGCTACTTTTATTTTCTGTTTCTTATTTTATTATACATGTTCTGTCAAAACCAGTCAATGTATTTCACTGTTGCAATAATTAATGTACCTTCTCTTTCTCACTCTTTACATAAGGAAGAGATTGCTCTGCTGCTACTTCTTCCATTTGAAAGTATTCTGGCAGTATGTTTTCTTCCCTGAAACTAAAATACCGGTTCTCAGCCACCACGATATGATCCAACACCTCAATCCCCATAAGATTGCCGGCTTCTGCCAATCGCTTTGTCACTTCTATATCATGCCTGCTTGGTTCTGGATCACCGGAAGGGTGGTTATGTGCCAAAATGATACTGCTGGCATTGGATAAAATCGCAGATTTGAATACTTCTCTTGGGTGAACCAGTACACTATTTAACGTTCCCATACCTACTACGTTGACATTAATAACCTGGTTTTTTGTCCGAAGGTTTAAAATACAGAACATTTCCCGGTCACAATCTTTTAAAAAATCCTGAAAGAGTTCTGCCACATCACAGGGATTTTTTAATTCTTTACTACTGTATAGAGGAGGTTCTTCCACCAGGCGTATACTTACCACATCTATTTTATGTGTCTTCTCCATGTTCTTCCTTTCCAAAACAAATCTCCAGCATAATTCCCTCCGGCAGATTTTTTAAAAGTCTTTCCAACTGTTCTAAATTCATTTCTATTTGATATGTTTCAGCCATTCTGCCACCTTTCCCATGATATACAAAAAGAGTGCCTGATAAAAGAACTGCACTCTTTTTGTCCTATCCTTTTTCTACTTTACCGACTTATAATTTTTGCTGTTGCCTAATTTTTTCTCGTCTGTCATACCTTTTCCTTTACAGATAAAAGAAAAAGTTCCTTTCAGATTACATTACTCCTGCTTTGTCTGCAACGCCTTTTCGTGAAGGTTGGTATTGAAAAGCGCATACAGCGGATTGGCTTCTTTTTCCATACGGTTATCAAATGGAATACAGGTATTTCCATACTTAATGATCCCCGTACCGGAAGGAGAATTATCTACATATTTTAATTGTGCTTCTGGAATTCCTGCTGCAGTGGATAATTCCTGACTGTCTACATTGGACTGCTTTAACAGGGCAATAAACTCACTGTTCCCCAGCATGGTCATGGCTGTATAGTTCTGCAGCATATCAACCAAATTTTGGGTGATTCCTGTGCATAGTCCCCCTTGCTTCCTCACTTTTTTCCAGAGGCTGAACAAAAATTTCGCACTATACTCCCGGTCAAGAACCGTATGGAACTCATCTATATAAAGCCAGGTTGCCCTTCCTTTCTTTGCGTTTTCTGCAATCCTGGCACTGATATTTTCCAGCATGACCAGAGTGGAAATGGCTCCCAGCTCTTTCCCCAGGTCCCTGGTACCATAGACAATGAACCTTGCCTGTACATTCACATTGGTATGGTTATTGAAAATATTTAAAGAGCCATTTACAAACAGCTCCAACGATAAAGCAATGTCCTTTGCCTCTTCTTCTGGCTGCTCCAACAATAACTCATAAAATTCTGACATGGTAGGGATATGCTTTTCCCTTGCCTTTGCAATGTCGATATACAGCTTTCGTACACAACGGTCTATAATGGATTTATGGCGGCTGTTTAGATTATCCCCGTAACATTGTTCACACAGCCCCAGCATAAATTCCCCTTTATCTCGGATATATCCCTGGGAATCGTTTAAATCCAGCGCCCAGACATCCATCTCCAAAGGATTGATGTAATTCTTTGTATAGGTAGACAGGTTAATGATTGCCGCCTGGTTTCCCAGGGCTTCTGCAATATCAAAATATTCCAGTGTCGGATCGATACAGATAATATCATCATCTGTTCCTAAGAACACCTGCAGCATTTCCGACTTACTGAAATAGGATTTTCCGGAGCCGGGGACACCGAATACCATTCCATTTCCATTTGCCAGTTTTTTCCGGTTTCCAATGCAAAGGTTATGAGAAACCTGGTTAATGCCATAGCAGACGCCGGACTTTTCGTTTAATTCCTGTACATTAAAGGGAAGAAGGGCTGCAATATCCCTGGTGAGCATGGTCCGCATTGTGCTGATCTGCCGGTTTCCCACTGGAAGTATGGTATTCATAGCTTCCCTCTGCTGATAATAGTGGGTTTCAATCTGGCACATGCGTCCATTGCCGATATTTTTAATGGTTTCGGTTACACTGTCTAACTCCTTCTTGTCCTCTGCCATGATCAAGAAATTAACCCCTGTATAAAACAGGTTCTGGTCATTTTCCCGCACGTCGTCCATAAGATTTACAATCTTCTCCTTCTGGACTTTCTTGATATGAGAAATGTCACTGGAAAAGTCGTTATTTTTATTACGGACTCTCTGCTGCTTTAAAATATCATTTTCAATGCCCAGATATTTCTTCTGAAGAACCTTATTTGCCAGTTCTTTTGGTACTGGTACAATGCAGATTGTAGTGATGCTATGAACCGGAAGACTGGTAATCTCATTTAAAAAGGTATCCGATAAAGAAGACGGATATTTTTTAATGAATAATGCCCTGCATTTTTTCCGTTCCGTTTCAAAATAACCTGGGTAAAACTGCATATACCCTGGTGAAATATCATTTTTAGGATCACCGCCCTTTTTTAACGCCTGTCTGAAATCAAAGGAGAATTGTTCTTCTTCCCCTATACGGTAAAAATTGAAAAGTACCCGCAGCCGCTCTTCTGCATTTAATTCTTCAATGCAGGAACCAAGTTCTCCAAAGTTCTGTTTTAAGGTAGCTTCAAAAGTGGCAAAAAATGCTTTTGCCTGTTCGTAGGATTTCCGTTCTACACATACAGTCAGCAGTTTTTCCTGCTCAATCCCCTGCCTTCCATCTACAATGCGCTTTTCAATAATCTGATTATAACTTCCACGCAGCCAGTTAAAACCATCTCCTTTTTCCTGGAAAAGTACATGCTCCCGGAAATCCTGCATATTTTTATTCCGATTAAAAATGGTAATAAGAAAATATATATCAATGGCATTTACCGTCTTACAATACTGCTTTAAAATCCGCATCTGTTCTTCTGCACCTGCGGTTACATAGTTAATATCCAAAAAACGGTATGTCCTGGAATATATCCCCTTCCCTACTTCAAAAATGCCATTTTCTGCAATTCTCCCAATCCCCATGACTTCCTGAAGATATTTCGGGGATTTTACTGCTTTATCTGCTTTTTTTAACTGGTCAAACTTATCTGAAAAAATTGACAATCTCTAATTTCCTCCTTTCAGGCAGATGGGACCACAAACACAGCAGCTTCCATCTGCCGCTACATGTCTGTGTATCCCTCTCCTGAAATGGAGAGCAGGCGCTATTTCACGCCTTGATTGAATATTCTGGTCAACGGTACATCTTATACCACACCGCTGCTGCCGCACCAAGTACAATCATCACTACCGTTACAATTCCCATACGGATTGCCTTCTTTTTCACCACGTTGACATCACCACCTTTCTTCTCTTTTTTATGTTCCTTTTTCCTTTGCTGTACTTCCCGTTCTTCTTCCTGACGGGTTTCCATATAAATCTGTTTCAGTTCCTGCACCGATTCCGTAGAGCCATACACCAAAGGGCGGTTAAAAAAGGAAAAATAAATCATCTTCCCTGCAAACTGCCAGAATGTCAGCCCATGATAGTTATAAAACCCAGTCAGTGCCAGAGGTACAACAAAAGGGGTTGCCACATAACAGCTCAAAGTAATCCCGATTTTTTCATACAAAAGCAGGACAATCCCAGTTCCTACGCCCAATGCCAATGCCGAAAACAAAAACTGTTTTGCTGTAAGTCCTAGAACCAGGGATTCTTTATAATGCTGTAGGTCCTCACTTAATTCAATCTCCATACATAACCTCCTGTATCTGTTTTTTATCTGCTCTGTCTTCGCTCTTCCTGCATGGTTTTCTGTAATCCATGTTGATTGCAAAAGGCGGCAACCCCAGCCTGGTCAAACTTACGCAGCTCCTCCAGATGAAATTTCACCACCGCGTACTGCCCCATACCGGATTGTGCCTTCCAGGGAAGCAAAGTTCCCAGTCCATGCTCCTGAATAAATTGGATATTTTCCTTACTAAAATCACCGCTGATACAGGCAGTTCCAGGTTCCAGGCAATATCCGGGAAGGTTTACGGTCAAATCTGAAAACGGTTCCCACGCCCCATCTTCCTTACTATACAGTTCCACATAAAGGTTCTGGTTCATTGCGTAATAATCTACCCGCAATGCCAGTTCTTCGGTTTCATACGCCCATTGAAAATCTGCTGTTTTGATTTCCTTTTGAAATTCTGGATTTTTTACTTCTCCCCGTTCCTGGTATGCCTGCTCATAGGCTGCATATCCCTCCGGGTCCAATTTCTTTAAAGTTTCTTCCTGAAATTCAAACAGTGGATATTCCATACAACCAGAACAGCAAATTTCTTCTTTTAACTGTCCAAGCCCGTTTTTTTTGATAAATTCTACGATCTGCTCCAGATCATAGCCTGGGAGCAAAAAGGTCTGGTTCTTTTCCAGCGGAATTCCCATATCTGTGGTCAATTCAAAAAGTTTCCATATCTCTTCCTCTTTTTCCGTAAACACACAAACTTTGATGTTTTTATCAGCCGGATAAGTTGCAACTTCCAGCCAGACCTCATAGATCTCCCCATTGCCAAAATCCAGGCTGAGTTTTTCTTCCTGTTCCATTTACATATCCTCCCTTCTTACCGGCTCCTGCTCTTTGCAGACAGAAGCCTTTCTTTTCCCTTTTCAAAATATTCTTCATTAATTTCAATGCAGATTGCATTCCGTTCATTTAAAAGTGCTGCTTCCCCCAGGGAAAACGAACCTGCAAACTGATCCAGTACCCACTCCTTTTCTTCTGTTACAAATCCAAGGATCTGCTGCAAAAGTTGCACTGGTTTTTCTGCCTGATGAATACGGGAGTTTTTCCCTGGCGGTTCAATGTCAAAGACCGTTGGAAGCATTCCCCTGGCGCCTGACATATAGTGGGATATTCCTGGCTCCGCCTTATCCTTTTTCGCATCTGGGCGTAAATTCCTGGCTTTTCCTTTCGTAAAAAATGCAATCTCTTCCGTATTTTTAGATTTTCTTCCCGTATTGGCAACGAAATTTCCTTTTTTCCAGGCGACTTTTGCATAATATTCAAGTCCTGCTTCTTTCGCCATTTTTTTCATCTGATAGAGGTATTCATAATTTTCCCCATTTTCTTCCGGCATGAACTCTACCAGAAAACACCCTTTTTTCAACACCCGGTATTTTTCATCAAAGTCTTCCTGCGTATATTGAAAACATTCATAGGCGGCAAAATCCCGGTTTCCCCCTTTCAGGCTTTTTTTCAGGTCATAAGCATGGTCTGTAATAATGGCATCTATACTGTTATCTTTTAAAAAGCTCAAATCCCTGCCATTTCCCTGAACCAGCATACAAGTTACCTCTTCTCCGTCCTGTTCTTTGGTAACCGTATAGACTCCTTTGGCTATCCTGGAAAAAAGCCCCTTTTCTATTCCCTCATAAATTCTTGCCCGGATACTGGGTTCTTTTACCTCTTTTACCTGTTCTACACAAGCCACTGCTTCTTTAAGGCTGAAGCATTCTGCGTCCTGAAAATATTCAAATAGTGTCATCTGTATCCCTTTTTCCTGCACAATCCTTTCCTCCTACAATCCCAGTGCCCTGGAAGTCAGGTTCTGCGCTCCTTTTACAGTGCCTACCGTCAGCGCAACCGTAAAGGTCATTTCCCCCAAATAAATCAGGGTTTTGGCCCAGTCCTCATAATCTCCGGTAAAGGTCGGAAGTCCGGAGGAAATAAACTGGTTACACAAAAGAATTGCCAGCGCCATTGTGACTGCCTCAAAAACGACACTGATAAAATATTTCATATAGGCTACAAAGGTATTGCTAAGCCCCCGGTTTCCAGCCAGGGTACTGCTGGCAATCGCCCCAAAAGGTACAATTACCATAATTTTCAAAAAGCGGAAATAAACATTGTACAGCAGGAAGAAACCACAGATAATAACGATTAAAGACAGGAAAACAGCAAGTATCAGGAACACGATACTGGTTCCAAATCCCAAATCTTTGATCACTTCTGCCTGCGCCGGGTCAATGGATAACTCCACACTCTGGTTTTGCCCCAAATGCCCCACCAGGTTTCCACAGGAAGTAAACAGGGCTTTCATAATGGTAATGTTATAAGATACCAGCCACTGTGCAATGGCAACCCGGATAAACATACGGAGGATTGCTTCAAACCGGATTTCTTCCCGGATATCTACCGACTCTGCACAAAACCCAATGACGAAAAAAAGGACTACCAGGGCAGAGCCTATCCCAACAAAAAGGGGTTCAATCCCTTCAATGATCCCCCAGGGCCCGCCTCCTTTGAACCCGGTAGGGGACTGTCCTAAAAGTTCAAATACGAGGCTGACCTGGTTATTCCAAAATCCAAACACGATTTCCAAAAGTGCAAGGATCGCCTCTCCTAAATTAAACATCACTTCACCTCTCTTCTTATCTGCTTATCTCAAAAAGAAGAATGGTTTTAGCTAATTCCCAGGAAAGTAAGAACGGAGGAAATGGCTGCCATAATAAGCCCTGCAACAATTCCTTTAATGGCACTGTTCATAGAAGAACTGTCCTGCTGTTGGTAAGCCTGTGCAAATTCCATCACGTTTTTTGCCAGGATAATCACACCCACCGCACCGATAATACTGATCACCAGTGTCTTTAAATTCATAAGCGGCTGTGTTACGTCACTTACCCCGGAAGCCATGACAGTCTGGGGGAACAGGGAAACAGTGGCAGCGCTTACTGCCAGGACTCCCAGTAGAGATTTTTTCAAGCGGTTCTGTTTCTTTCTGATAACCTCTTTGATCTTCATATCTTTTTACTCCTTTTCATGTGATTAATACCGCATTACGCAAAAAGACAGATTTTTGAAAACCTGCCCTGCGTAATGCAAAAACTACAGGTTTCCAAAAATCTGCCTTCTTTAATCCGAGGCTGTTTCTTTTGTAAATTTTTTACGGATTTCCTTCATCTTTTCAGCACTGTTTTTTGTATCTGCCATTTGAAGGATTTTATCATACGAAATTCCAGCACCAATGGCAAGCATGATTTCTCCCAACTGTTCCTCATTATAAACATGGCTTTCCAATAATTCAGAAAGTTTTTCTTCCTCTGTCTGTACCGGTTTTTCCGTTTTCTTCGGCGGCCTCACCTCCTCTACCGTTCTCTTCTTCTGGTTCTCTTTCAGCTCTTCCTCCGAAAAAATCTTCTTAGGAATAGGCTCATAAGAAAAAATTTCATCAAAAGACAGTTCCACAATCTGAACATCTTCTCCCTGTTCCTTTTTCTTCTTATAATAATCCAGGGATTCTTCACTTAAAATCTGTACCGCCTGTTTTTGGGCAGCCATTCTGTCATGGATATAAGGCGCAGCCCCGCCATCTTCTGTTTCCGAAAATCTGGAGTGTGCAAAAGTATTGTATTTCTTATCAATAATAGGATCACAACCCCTGATTAACAAAATACACTCTGAGTTATCCAGCTTTCGGGTTTCGTCCGGTGTCAAAAGCTCACGCCCCAGCACATCATAATTCCGGGAACTGCTCCCTTGCCGGCCTTTGGTTTCCCCACTGCTTTTTTTATCAATGGTTCCTTTTCCCAGGGACTCACTGATATACTTATGCGTGGACTGTTCATTCCCACCAAGATATACCAGAGAATCACAATTACCCGGTATGGTTTCCCAGGTTTTCTCAAACAAAGCCTTGATCTGGGCAAGGTTTTGGATAAAAATGGTACATGAAATATTCCTGGAACGCATGGTACTAAGGAGGCTGCAGTAGTCATCTGGCAATGGCACGTTGGCAAATTCGTCCAGCATAAAATTGACGTTAATGGGAAGTTTTCCATTGTAATGGAAGTCTGCCTGGTAATACAATTCCTGGAAAATCTGGGAATAAAGCATACCAATTAAAAAGGCATAACTCTTATCCGAATCCGGCGTTACACAAAAAAGTGCAGTCTTCCGGTTTCTGTCCCCGTCAACACCAAGCCCAATCTCCTCAATCTCCATTTCATCATGATCCAGAATCCGCAAAATTTGTGGGTTCTGTAACAATCCCAGCCTTGCATTTGCGGAAATGATGATACTCCTTACCGTATCTCCGGCACCCCGGACCACTTTATTATACTGGATTAAAGCAGGGTGATTGCTTCCCTTTTTTCTCTCCAGTCTGCGGAAACGCCGGTCTAAATCAGAAGGGGAACCGTCTGCATGGACTTCCGCCTCATTCAAAAGCTGCAGAACCATACGGAAATTCCTTTTCTCCATTTCACACTCCTGCCACACATAAAGAAAAATGGCCTGCAAGTACAAAGACTCGGCTTTCTCCCAGAATGGATCACTGGGCTGTGCGTTTTTCGGTGTGGTATTATTGATCAGGTTGGTAACCAGTTTTACAATATCTGTTTCAGAGCGGATATAGCGGAATGGATTATATCCGTTAGACTGCTCCATTTCCACCAGGTTCAGCACCCGTATCCGGTATCCATGCGCTTTCAGCATACCTCCGCAGCATCTTAAAATCTCCCCTTTGGGATCTGTAATGATCTGGGAAGCCCTGCTTAACTGAAGGAGATTGGGTTTCACCATGAACAAGGTTTTTCCAGCGCCGCTTCCTCCGATTACCAGGACATTTAGGTTTCTCCTGGTCTTTCTGGTATTCATGGACAGCCTGACATTCTGGGATAAGATCAGGTTATTGTGTTCATCTTTATCCGCAAACTGCTTTGCCACTTTTTTCGGATCTGCAAAAACAGCGGTACCAAATTCCTGTCCCGGCATATAGTTTTTCCGGCTGGTGACATACATGACCATACCAATCACATATACAAAAATCCCCAAAATGATTGCTTTTAAGGAAGTTTCGTTCCAATAATTGGCAAACGGGGCTACCATCACCTGATCCAGACGGTTTAAAAAATAATTGATATCCTTTCCGGGCTGATAACACACGTTCAAGAGATAACCTCCATAGCCGGAAGCTATGCCACCAATAAGATACATGCCCCAGGACTGTTTCTTCTTTTTCTGAATTGCTCCGGTTCTCTACCTCCTTTGCCCCTGTATGGTTCTTCTCCCTGCTTCCAGGTTCTGTTGTGCCTTCCTGTAATTCTGCTCCCTTCTTCTGCGTATCTTTTCCTGCTCCTGTCTGGCGCGTTCCCTGTGTACCGGGTCATAGCTTTCCCTATATAAATCTTCCCCCGAAGTTTTTCTAAGAAAACGGTCCTCCAGGTCTAAAATTGCATACTCCTTCTTCTTTTCCAATCCTGCAAAAATCGTCTTATGGTCATTAATCCAGCTAATTTCCGATTTATCCAGCCAGATAAATTCATTCTTACGGTACGGAATCCTGGTTTTGATATGATGCTCTGTTTCTTCATATACCAGCTTCTGGTCTATGGTAATGGCATTCACACCTGGATTGTTCCGTTTCTCCTTTTGGATACGCCGAATGACCTGCATCTTTTCTTCTGTTTCCTGGCTGCTTCCAGTGCTGCGTCTTTTGGCTTCCTCTTCCCCAAACAACTGTTTCCACTGCTGGGAATCTACCAATTCTTCAACCTGTTCCGGTGTCCTGGTCAGTGTCACCGTACCTTCCTTCCCTTTCTCCAAAATCCCCTGTTCTTCCATGTAGCAGATAATCGGCCAGATCTGAAGCCAGGTCATATTCAGACGGGAACGGACATCACTGATCTTCTCCACCTGGTTTTTCGCCAGCTCCCGCGCAACCAGTTCACACTCCTTCGACTCCGGCAGGGCAGGCTTTTTTACTTCTTCTACCAACTGCTCTACCTTATCCGGCTCTGCATTTTCATAGTATTCATCTAACGTCCCAATATTGGAATGTTCAATTTTTGCCATCATGGACTGAATACGGGGCGCTGCCTGGGAATGGAACAAAATTTCACTCATACCGTCCTTCTCATTTAAATCCGGCAAAATGGAATATAAAATCCCATACTTATTTGCCAGGGCTTTTACCCGCTCCAGGTCTTTTGTTTCAAAACGGAAAACCTGTAAATCGCCTCCCATTTTCAGGAGCTTTTGTACAGAAGTTTTCCCTGACAGTTTTTCCTGATCCAGAACTTTTTTAAATACCGCACAAATATCTTTTACAAACTGCCAGCCTGTATTTCCCATTTTCAGAATGATTTCTGCGCCTTCAAAGGAAACTTTAATAATCTGCGCCGCATCTTGTATTTCACTCATGCTCTCCCTCCTATCCCATTGCCCTGTCCTTTTTTACTGGAACAGCCGCCTTTATTTTTCCTTCTGTAAGCATGGCTTCCAGGTCATACTGGATATTTTCCTGTTTTAAGAGAGCCTCCAGCATGTGGTTTGCTTTTTCCTTTTCATAGGTCATATATTGAAGCTGAAAAATATAATTCTCAATCTGCAAAATATTTTCCGGAACCTGAAAAAACGGTTCAAGGTAATGGGAAAGGATACGCTCTTTTTCTTCCTTTCCTGCATGAGGCGCCTGTAACTGCAAAATAATTTTTTCTACCTCTTCCATAGACTCCTTATGAAAAGCAATACGGTACAAATCCTGTTTCTGCTCCCTGGTAAGAAAGGGCTGTTCCTTTTCGGCAGCTTCCAAAAGGGAAAATGTTTTTACCACATGTTCAAGTTCTGCCATTTACACACCCGCCTTCCGTTTCCGCATCAAAAGGATAATTTCCCGCATTTTTTTCATTCTCTCCGGTGAAGGGCTGTTCTCCATCACCTGCAGGATTTCTGCATCTGCCAGCCCGCTTTCTACGCACTGGCGGATTTCTTCCAACTGCTCTGCGGACAGGTTATATTCCAGGATCTTCTCCACAACACTTTTCGGTACTTTTTTCCCAAGCATGGCAATCCCAAGCATCCGGCGCTTACTTTTTTGCAGCCCTTCTGCTGTTTGTATGCTTTTTTCTTCCAATACCACTTTTGTTTCCCTGGAAGCAGCTTCTGTCTTTTCCCTGTGTTTTTCTGCTTCTTTTTTCAGATCCTGAATTTCCTGCTCTTTCTTTGCCAGCTTTTCTTTTAATTCCTGTATGTTTTTATCTTTGTATTGCAGGTTCTCATACAGGTCTTTGATCTCCTGGTTTTTCTCTTCAACAACATGCTCCTTTACCAGAGAGGACAAGGCTGTAAAACGGTCATTGCTTTCCCGAAACTGCTGAATGGATTGTTCCATGATCCCCATAAGATTTTTCATATAAGAACGCATTTCTTCATCTTTCGGAACCTCTTTTTTTGCCTTTGACTCTTCCAGTTGTATCCGCATAGTCCGCATACGACTGGCCGGCAGTTCATTTCCGGCATAGGTTTTCACCTCTTCCAGATCCAGCCCGTTTTTTAAGCCCTCTACGATTTCCCGTACCTGGAACTGGTTATAATTTCCTTCACATAAAAAGTCGATTTCCCCAATCCCTTCCATAAGCCCTATGATGATTGCTTTCATCACCGGGGCTTCCTGGTTGCTCTTAACTACCTTCTGGATATCCGAAACAGGAAGACCAAAATCCAGCCCCATAGAAACTGCGTCTATCTGTTCCTCTTTTAAAACTTTCCGGCATTCTTCCAGATACCGTTGTCCTTCTACTGTCATTTACCCTCCTTTTCCTCTGCCCCTCGCAGACGGTTTCCTATTCTTTTCCTTCTGCTGTGCTTCCAACTTTTCTTTTTCTTCTGCTTTTTCACGCAGACGCTCTGCAATCCTTTTTTCTTTTAAGATTTTTTTCCGTTCGATCCGCAAACGCTCCTCTTTCTCAAAGAAATAAGCGTCTGTCTGTTCTGCCTCAGACAAGGAATATCCCATTTCTTTTAACTGCCCAAGAAGGTTTTGGTATGTCTGGTGGTCTTGAAAAAATTCCTGATACCCTTCCTGATAAAGTTCTGCTTCCATCTGTTTTTCCTGCAGCTTATTGAGAAGCAGAAGCATTTCCTCATAAGGAACCATTTCTTTTCGTAGCTGCTTTCTTGCCCTGCTGTTTTCCCAAAGCTGTTCCTTTGTTGCATCAGAAATGGCTTTCAACTGCGCCTTATCCTGTATGCGATAAGCTGCCAGAAAATCAAATTCCTCCTGCAATTTTTTCAATTCATGGATTGCTGCCCTGTATTTCCAGGTTTTAGAGTCTGCCATTGGTTTCCCCTGCCGGTACCTGCGAAGAAAACGTTCCTTCTGGTATCTGGTCAAATGCCGCTCCCGGTATGGGATAAACACATACGTCCATTCTACCGGTATCTCCTCTCCGGTCATTTCCGGGATTGGAAGGCGTCCAAAACGCTGCCGAAGCCTTTCCTCTGTATATTCTTCCCCTAGCTGGTCAAGCCGTCTTGCCCTTCCTGCTCCGGGTTCCCGAACAGAAAGGTGCTTTCTCCCCCGCAACTCATATCCCATGCTGAAAAGATTTTCAAGAAACTCCTCATAAGAACCTGCGTCCTGTAATGCCTGGTCCACATCTCTTCTGATCCGCCTGTCCCGTTCAGAAAGAGATTTTTCTTCCTGTCCTTTTTGTTTGCGTTTTTCCTTTACTTCTTCCAGCTCCAGCACAGATAAACCATGCTCCCTGCATATCCGGTTGGTCAGAGGCTGGATACTGTTTTCCCAATCCCCGTTTTTATAATCGTATTTATATCCCGTAGTACAGCGTACTGAATTAAAAATAATGTGCCCATGAATATGGTCCGTATCATTATGGACTGCATAAACCGCTTCAAAATCCTTCCCAAGAAATTCTGCCACAAACTCTCCTACCACTTGGAAGGCTTCTTCTTCCGAAACCTCATCTTCCTCAAACGAAAGAATGAAATGGTAGCCCTGCCTTTTATCCAGCTTTCCAAAATGACGTTTAGTATCTACCATCTGGGATAATGCCTGTTCAGGAATACAGTTATGTCCACAGACATAGCGGCCATGTTCTGTTTTCTCCGGGTTCATAATATAGCGAAGACCGTTTGCCAGATGTTTTGCCGGATAACCCGTTTTTGCCTGTTTCATGTGCAGGCACTTTGTAATTGCCATAACCTACAGCCTTTCCTGCACCTGGCTTACCAGTGTTTTTATCTGCTTCAAAAACACATACAGACGGTGTTTATCTTCCCTGGAATAAAGGGCGCTGTTATTGTTATGGGTAATCTGGTTGATGTTTACACCAATCCGGTTGATTTCCTGGTTCATGCGTTCCAGTTCCTTGCGGATTTCCGGGTAATCCCTGGGACGGTTGGTAATCAGCATACGAAGATACTGGGAATCAGAAAGCCCCATCTTTTCTGCCTGTTTTTGTAACTCTTCCAGCTCCCACCGATACAGCCGGATTTCTTTTCTACATTTCATTGTTTCTTTTTTCATGCTCCCCCTTTCCTTATCTTTATCACAGATTTCATCTACCGATTTCTACTTCAACGCTATCTGCTGTCAACTCCTAAGACCTGCTATCGGTCACTGTATAACTTCCCGGCGTCCGGACTGGCTATGCCAGTCCTCTGCAAGATACGGATTTTACCGTACAAAATCCCATCTTGTTAGGGGGCACCCCCTAATACCCCGGATAAAATAGATAGCACAACGCAGATACTGATAGCAGACCTGCGTTCCATATAGGGAAAAACCGATAGCAGTTCCAAACATCTGCTATCGGTTTTTCCACTTCCTACTTCTATTTCTGCTAACAAAACCCCAGTTCTGTTAGCAAATCTGCCAGCCTCCTGTGTCTGATGTGACAGCAGTTCTTCCATTCTGCTATCAACGCCTTTTGTACAGACTCCTTGCAAGCTGCTTCTTCTTCCGCAATTTCTCTCTTTCCAACAAGTATGGGAAGACTCTCTATGGACCATTTGCCGCTTTGGGTTTCTCTTATGAAATTATTGGTTTACCTGTTCTTCCAAACGCTCCAATGCCTTTTCAAAAGCTCCAATCCCACTGAAAAAGGAAGAAAGCCGGATATCCTCAAACAGATATGGCATGGCTTTGTATAGTTTCAGAAAAATATAGTACAGCACATCAACAACAATGGAATTTCCTGCCTGTTTGTAAAGCTGGCTGTTGCTTATGCCTGCTTCTTTTGCTTTCCAAAAATCCGCATCGGAAAAGCCCATAAGCCGGAAGCATTCTAAAGGTGTCAGCCTCCGGATACGGAACAAAGACTCTAAGCGGTGTATTCCATTTGATGTCGTAAGCGTAGGGCAGAGTTCCCCATGCTCCTGTACCCTTCCCCGTTTTTCCACAGACGGATAACTAAGATTTACAACACCATTTTCCAAACATTCCTCATAACCTTTCTGTGTCTTTTGACGTACCAGAATGATATTATCTTTTTGCACAGAAGTAAGGGTATGGCAGACTTCTTTTTCTCCCAGTTCCAAAGTCTGCACAATCCGGCCTTCCCGATCATACCTGCCCCGGATTGCTCCTGGACATTTTTCTACAATCTTTGGTTGGTCATGCCCTGCTAAAACCGCACCGCTGCTTCCTAAAGGGGAATAAATAACCCCGCTTGAACCATAGCCGGTATGAATATCTCCCACTTGAAGAATTTTGGGCTGCTGTCCGCCACCACCACAGGCAGTTACCGTAGGGCAGCACCCGTCTGGCAGATAAACCCGTCCAGTCTGTTCAAACACCCCTTTGATATTTCCGGCCCGTTTTACCCGGTTTTCCCGAAAAGCCTTCAGGCTTTTTTCGTCCGGCTCAAACAAAAGCGCTTTTCTCTCTTCCATATCTTCAATCAAGCGGCGTACTTTTTCCTGGGATAAGTAGTATTTTTCCTCTACCGTATCCTCCAGAATATCCATAAGGCACTGGAAGGACTCCAGCGGTTCCGGAAACTGGAATGTTCCATTATCCATTTCCTTCTGTATCAAAATCAGATATACCCGTTCCCTGTTCTGTGGTATTCCATAATGCTTTGCATTAAGAACACTCCAATAGGTGTGGTATCCGTATTCATGCAGTTCTTCTTCAAACAACCGGAATGTGGTATCCCGGAATTTTTTTCCTACAATATTTTTTACATTTTCGTAAATTCCCCATACTGGTTTGACACCCCGTATCATACGGAGCCACTCCACCAGAAGGGAAGAACGTGTTTTATCAATATCATGGGAACCACACATGCCGCAGGCGTCCCTTTTGGAATAATGTACCTGCAGAGGGTTATACTCATACCCGCAGCTTCGGCATTTCCAAACCGCACCTGCCTGCTTGCCTGCCAGGGAAAAATCCTGACAGGGGCTTCCGCCACAGATCATGTTAAACGGTTCAATCTCCCTTTCGTCCACTTTTGTAATATCTCCCAGATTCAATGTTTCACTTGTACCATGAATCGCACAATAACTCTTTGCTGCATATTTATCAAACTCACAAAAATTCACCAAACTATATTTCATTCCTCATATTTCATGAGGTGTAGCTACACATTTTACCTAGGATTACTCACTTATTTCCTCCTGTCTCCTAAATTTTTTATAGTCTTCATGAGAAATCCACAGCTACAAACGAAATATCCATCTGGCATTACCTTACAATCATAGAATCACCCCTTCCCGTATCCAGAGTTTATCCTTCTGTCAAAAATTCTGTTGGTCTGCACCACCTCCTTTCCTAACACTCCCACTTTCGGATTGGTTATTTCTTTCTCACCGCTCTTCTTTCCTGATGTTTGCCAGCACCCTGGACACATACGCCTGCTTGGGTATCCCCATGCGGTATCCCTGCCGCTCATAGCTCTCTTCGATAAACGCAACCCGTACACGTCCATGCAGTTTCCTCTTTCCTATCCACTGCACTACTTTTTCCATCTCCGCTTCGCATTCGTCGATCTCCCATTTTTTGAAACATTCCTCATCATAGCTATTTTCCAAAAGAATACCCTCCTATCTTGCCTGTGCTATCTGGTATGATACTATGTTCCTGTGTCCTACCATTTTTTCTATCTTTTGTATGTTTGTCCCTTTTGTTTCAGTAAGAAGCGGCCTTTCCTTTTCTACCAGGCTGGAAAGCTCTTGGTTTTCCTTTTTATACTGCAAAAAAGCATTATAGTCTTTTCCCATAGGTGGAAGACGTACAAAAACCTCATACTCCATAAGGGTATATTTTCTTGCCAATTTTTTTGCCGCTTGTCTTCCCGGCAGGTCATTATCCAAACAGAACTGTATCTTCCTGATATGAGAATAATCTTTTAAGAACTTTTCCAAAGGACCATCGGAAAGCATTCCAAGTACCAGGATATTGTTCTGATAATCTTCCCGCAGTTCCATATCGGACATGGCATCAATGGCCGCCTCATATACATAGAGCGTATCACTGTTTTGGTCTACCAGATTAACCCCATAAGTTTTGTCATTCCCCGTAACATCTCCTTTAAAGGGTTTTCCATATTTATCCAGGGTTCCCCTCTGGCTGGCAAAACGTGGGATACCTTCCGTATCTTTTCCCACAAAAACCAGGTTATGGTACGTTCCGCTCTCATACAAAATCCCCTTTTTTACCCAAAAATCAATCATCTGCTTTGACAGCTTCCGCTGTTTTATCAGATAGCCATATAACCGGCAGCTGGTTTCTGATTTTGAAGGAAGTACAAAAGGTTCTTTCGGTATGTCTTTTCTCTGTTTTGTTTCTTCTATTTTTTCAGCCTGTCTTTCCGGTTGAAATTTTTGCATGGTTTCAGTACGGATATATCCGGCAAACTCCAGCAGATATTTGACTGCCTCCACAAAATCCATGTTTCTGAAATATTCCAGAAAGTCAATGGTGCTGCCACCTACCCCCTGGCTAAACCGGCACCAGGAAGACCGGTTGAAGATCATCACAGAGTCCATACCCACTGCCTGATAGAACCTGCCTTTCCTTTTCAATGGAATCCCTATCTGCTCCGCCAAATCCACTAAATCCACTGCCTTTGCAATCTGAATTTCTTCAGCCGTAAATTTTCCCATACTGCACCTCTTCATATTTCATATCCAGATAATGTGCCATTTCCGGGTGCAGAGCTTCAAAAGCAGTCAGGTAGCGGAAACAGGAACTATACTCTCCCTGTCCGGTACAAAATTCCCGCAGGCTCTTTTTTGAATACTGGGCGGGCTGGTTACACCAACGACTTAGATTGATATACATTCCCTTATAAACCTCCGGCGCCCGTTCCCATGCGGCATAGCGCATCAAATAAGCCAGGCACTTATACCGCATCAAAATCTCAATCCGTATGAAAACGTCCCGAATATCCTTTGCCCAAAAATCTGCTTTCCAGGTTCCTTCCCAGTCATAGCCGCACAGTACATACAGCTTAATTTTCTGGTAAGAAACTGGGATCACTTCCCGCAAAAGTTCCAATTTTCTTACAATAAGTTCCTGATCTTTGATATGGTCAAAGGCAAAAATCATACCGTTATCCAATTTTCCAGATGCCAGAAGTTCCATCTGCCTTTTCTGCATAATCCTCAGATCCAGCCCCTGCCGGAATTGAAACCGCCTGCCTGTTTCCAGGACACTGGAAAAGATTTTTTCCCACCCTGCACAGGCAAAAAAGTTATCGTCCAAAAAGCATAACTTCTTTCTGGACGGGTCATAAAATTCTTCCAATGGGCTTGCTGGTGCTGCACCGGTGCTGTTTTTGTTTACACAGAAACTGCACTTCCGAAAACATCCCCTGGTGAGGAAATCAATGGAATACTCCGTATAAAATTGGAACTCTTTCTTCTTTTTCTCTCCTTCGCTATGTTCTTTTACCATCTGGTCATACAAATGATAGTCCGGTGTATGGTGTTCAATCGCTTCTGGAAGTACCGGTGCTTTATCGTAAAAAAATCCAGTCCCTCCATAAACGGTTGTTTCCCTCGTCAAAATATGTTCCGGCACAAAGGTATCCGTAAACACTTTTGATACATAGAGCCGGTCATATTCCCCTGCCTGGCTATAATCCAAAAGAAGCTCTGTTTCAAATCCCTGCTCCTTCCAATAAGCGGAAAGTTTCATACATGCCAAGTTAGGAAACCGGTGTCTTTTCCGGTATAAAAGATCTGCATCTATAATCCCTATCCTCAACGCCTGCTCCTTTCCATACGGGTAGTTCCGGTTTTCTTCTCCCCTTTGACTGCCTCTTTTCTTTCTTCCTTTTCCTTGCATTCTGCCGGGCAATATGATTTTCCATTTGCTTCCATGATTTCTGCAAATTCACAAATATGGAACACCCTTGCCCCTACCTGTGTGTGGTATTCATCAATATAGGTACAAACCCGTTCTTCCCTTTTTCCATCTGGATATACAATCTCTATGGAGTCCCCGTCTGCTATGCTGAACAGGGTATGATAATGGCTGTCAATAAACCGTATTCTTTTTTTCTCTTCCATGCTTCTCACCTCATATTGCCAAAGAAAGGACAGCCGCAGCCGCCCTTTCCCAAGTTTAAAAACTGATTTTTATTTTCTATGCCTTTTTATGTCTTTTTCTGTAATAAAGTAGGCCTGCTACCATACCTGCACTTACACCAAGAGCCAGCAAAGGCAGGAACCAGTTTGTATCATCACCCGTTTTTGGTCCTGGTTTTACGGTACCTGGTGTTTCTGGTATTTTTTTATTCTGGATCTCTTTTACCACTTCAATGACTGGTGTTTTATCATTCTGATAGGTAAATACGATTTCCCACTCTTCTTCCGTCTTCTCATATCCCTTTAAGGTGGCAGTTTCTTTCAGCACATAGGTGATCGGTTCTTTGAAAACACCATTTTCATAAGTTCCAATTGGAAGTAGTTCTGAAACTGCTTTTCCATCTTTTCCAGTCTTCAAACGTCCTACTTCTTTTCCGGTTTCCTTTTCCAGCAGAACAAATTCTACTCCCTCTAAAGCTGCTTTACTGTCTGTATCCGTTTTTACGATAACCAGTTGTCCCATAGCACGCTCATCTTCCATCTTCACTTTCTGAATTTCTCCCGTTTCTTCTACTGTAAACTCCACGTCATTGGCCACAATATATCCGTCAACTGCCGCCTCTTCGTGCAGGGTATAAGTGCCTACCGGAAGATACTCAATCAGGTGTTCTTCTCCTGTGGTCCAGGACTCTACCACTTCCCCGTCCTGATCCAGGATCTGCAGCTTCGCCCCTTCAATCTCCTTACCATCTGTAATATCTGTTTTAGAGATAGAAACCTTTGTATGGTCGTCCTCCATTTTCACTTTTTGTACGTCCCCTGTTTCTTCCACAACAAATTTCACATCTTCTGCCCGGACATATCCCTGTTCCGTAGGCGCCTGCTCTTCATGCAGTATATATTCCCCTGGTGCCAGTGCGTAGACTACATGAGCTTCTTTTTTTGACACCCACTCTTCTACCACTTTTCCTTCCTGATCCAGGATCTGCATTTTGGCCCCTTCAATTTCCTGTCCACCGGTTAAATCTACTTTCGTAAACTCCGTAATAGTAGGCTGATTAGAAATTTCTTCTGAAAAAGCGAGCAGTTCAAGGGTCTGGTCTGTATAAGACGCATCAAAGGAACACACCTCATCATTTGGCAGGTATCCCGGCTTATGCTCTACTTCCTGAATATAGTATTTTCCATGAGGAAGATCTGCCTGAAATACCAGCTTGCCCTCTTCATCTGTTGTTCCCAGTTCAATCAAGGCATCTTTTTCTACAACTACTTCCCCGGCAGCATTTTTGATATCCTCCTGCGCATACAGCCCGAATACCACTCCTTCCAGCGGTTTTCCGGTTTCTGCGTCTTTCTTCAGAAGACTCAGGGAAACTTTCTGTCGCTGATTGGTAAGTTCCATTGTTACATAATCCACTGCTACTTCCTGTCCCTTATATGCAATTTCAAATTCTTTTGCTTCCGGGTCAAGCACACAGTTCTGACCTGCCTTTTCTTCCACTACATAGTATTTTCCGATAGGAAGATTATTCAGGACTGCCTTTCCTTCTTTATCTGTTACCATACGGGCTACCAGGGCATCTTTTTCATATTTTACAATGCGGTTTCCTGCTTCGTCTTTCTGTCCGTCCGGGGTATAAATGGTTTTCTTTGCATGAATGGCAAATTCTGCACCTTCCATATTCCCTTCTTCATAGTCAAATTTATAACCTTTCTCTTTTTCCATGACTTCTTCCCCGGTGAAGAAACTGCTTACCTGATTTACGAAACCTACTACACCGTTTTTCATCTTCGTCAGGATCTTTTCTTCTACTTTAGAAGCACCAGAAAGTTTTTCTCCCTTTTTATGGATTGTAAGGCTTCCTACTGCTTCATCATTATACTGTTCAATGACAACAATAAATTTACCGGTTTCCTCTTCTACCTGGTGTACAGTATCAGAATTTACGGTAATAGTGATCGGCGCTTTCTTTGCCTCCTGGTATGTGCCTCCGTCTGCAACTTCATTCAGTGGAACTTCCTTTCCGTCTTTTAAGAGGGCATTTTCAAATCCTACCTGTACATAATTTTCCGGCGCTTCCACTTCTTCAATCCGGTAAGTGCCACATTTTAACTGCTCCGGTGTAATCAGGTATCCCTCTTCGTTGGTCCTGAACACAGATACCACTTCTTTTTTCGGATATCTTACGATCATTTCCACATATTTTTCTGCTTCCACATCATAAATCTTATAAGCTGCACTGTTATCCAGCACCGGCTTCTGCGTCTGGGCATCTTTTTTCACAATCTTGAAGTAATACTGCAAAGGACGGTCATCAAACACACGCCATACCTGGGGTTCCCGGCTGTCTTCTGAAATCTGTACGATAAATGGACGAATCCCTTTTAAATTTTCCGGAACTGTAGACTCAAACACCACATAGGTTCCATAAGGAAGTTCTGGACTCTTTAAATATCCTTTCTTATCTGTAAACAGCTCTGGTACCGTAATCTTTTTACCATTCTCCCAATAAGAAGCGGTTTCGTCTTTGCTGTAATCATAGGTGATAAAATCTTCCGGGGTATAATAAGAACCATTTCCCGGCTTCAAACTTCCATCTTTTACACCAGACAGCTCACTGATGAGGAATACCTTAAATCCAGCTCCTTCTACCAGTTCTGTTTCTGTCTGCTCCCCGTCTTCTGAGATCTTGATAAGCTGAAAGGCCTGTTTCTTTACAGTTTCCTTTACAGTTACTTCCCGGTGTACAATCTGTACCTCCTGTCCTTCATACGAAACCTCTACGGGATACTCTGTTTCATCTAACAGATACCCTTCTGCCGGCTCTATTTCTTTCACGAAATAATTTCCAAGATACAGGTTTTTGAAATCTACAGTTCCTTCACTGGAAATCGTACCCTGCGCTACAAGTTCCCCTTTTTTATGGACAATCCCATCTTTCTTATTGGGGTGTTCAATATCTTCTGCAGCATATAATCCGTATTTTGCCCCTACTAAGGTTGCATCACCCTGGGAAATAAATCCCTGGGAATCCTGATCAATCTTACTTACATGAACTTCTCCCCGTACTTCCTCATTTTTAAAATCATGAGAAAAAGTATATGTGTAGGTGCTGTCGTCTTTATATTCATAGAAGAAACGATACACCTCATCTGTCATATAATACTTATCCGGTGCCTGGATTTCTTTTACGCTGTAATGGAAATTCAAAGGAATATCCGCATGGAACACAGCCATTCCTTCCCTGTCGGAAACAGCACGTTCCACCAGGCTTCCCTTTTCTACAAGAACCTTTCCGTCTGCCGCTGTCAGGTCTTCTTCTGCATACAATCCAAACGTCGCACCCTCCAGGGTAACGTCATCATGTTTCGATTTTTTCACTACATTTACGGAAATCTCCGGTCTTGCATTGGTAAAAGTGGTTTCCCCCTGGGATAACTCTACATTCTGTCCTGCATAGGACAAGGTTACAAACTGGGTACGTTCCTGTTCTGTTTTTCCAATCACCAGATTTTCCGGTGCTTTCTGTTCTACAACCTTATATTTTCCAAGATACAATTCTTTGGAAACAGCACTTCCATCTTCCCCGGTTGTCAGACTTTCTACCAGATCCCCTGCTTTATGCACCTTCGTCACTTTATCCTGGCTGTAAATATCCTCTGCCGCATAAATGTTATATTCTGCCCCTGCAAAGTCCGCATTTCCATATACAAAAGTCAGGTTCCCCTCTTCTCCGGTTACTCCAGTCAGAACCTCACCTTTTTTACGGATTGTGATTTTTCCTTTCTGTTCCTCATTCGTCACTGCAACAGAAGTTGTTTTTCCTGTTTCCAGCTTCACATTAAAAGACTCTGTATTCAGCTTATATCCTTCTGGAACAGAAATTTCTTTTAAATATACCGTATCCTGGGTTTTCGGAAGCTCCACCTCAGAAGTACCGTTGCTGTCTGTGGCCGGCATCTGCACAAGAAGATTTTTACATGCACTGTCTGCATAAATACCAAAAACAGCGCCGGACAGATTTACTTTACTGTTCTTATCTTTTTTTGTTACCTTTACCCTTGCCAGATCCAGCCACCTCACCGTAAATTCCACAGAAGCACTTTCTTCTTCAAAAAATGCCCCATACCCAATGTCCTGAGAACCAGAACCCGTAGACAATACTAAAGTCTTCCACTGGGTTCCCATTTGTCCTTTCAGCTTACCGCTGTTCCATGTACCCGTTACAGTTTTGGGAGAGCTGAAATAGAATGTGGTATTTCCATTGATCTTTACGGTTCCTGTCTGTTTTATACTTCCACTGTGATAAGTCACATTCTCTGGCATTTTTAAAGTAATATAGTTTCTATGGTCACCTTTTAAAGTAAACTCCCCGGTACGCTGTTCCTTTCCACTTTCATAAGCCTTTGCTTCCTTTGGGGACAACGTGATTGCTGCTGTTGGAGGCGCTTCCAGGCTGTAAATATGCTGGATATATCCCCACACACCGCTTGCCTTAATATCTTCAAAAGTGCAGCCATAAAAACCGTCCATGCCACAATAAGAATAAGCGGCAGCTAAATGCGTAAAAATATACTTTGTCTTCCAGTCAAAAGAGGGCATATACTCCCCGGTAATGTCCCCAGGACCGCCATATCCATAATAAAGGACTTTCTGCAATTCCGGGTTGCTTTCAAATTCATTTGCTACATAATCCGAGGTCGGTGGGGAAGCCTTCATAGACTCCAGACAATATGCTACATGGCCATTTACAGTGAAATAGGAAGTAGAATAGTTCCCCACGTTAGAAGGGTATGGGATTTTTTCTCCCTGTACCAGATGTACATTGCTTCCTTTTTGCTGCTCCATTGCTGCCGGAACAACCGATAAGAACATTCCCTTATCCTCTTTTGGTGTCAGATCAATCAACTCTGCCCCTGCATCTGGCATTTCCGGTTCTTCCGTCAGTACCTCCGGTATCTCCGGGTCAGGGTCCGCCTCACCGTCCTCACCGGAGCCATCTTCGGTATGCTGGCTTACTTCTCCCTGGGGTTCCTGTGTGCTGTTTTCCCTTGCTTCTACCACAATTCTTCTCATAATCTGATAGGAAGGGTTTCCGCTTAACGGATCAACACAATAAAATGCCTGGTAAGAACCTGGGGTATTGAAATCAAAAGAATTGCCGGAGTCCCCTTCTGCTTTCAGAAACGTTACCTTTACTTTTTCATCATTTTTCTGAAAACCCCTGTAATCTGTTTCCAGGTCAAAGGGCTCTCCTGCTTTTATGGTAAGATCCTCTGCATACACCAGTTCTTCTTCTGTCAGTTGCTCCTTTACCTCTTCCAACTCCGGTAATGTTTCCGAAGCAGCCTCCTCCTGTTTTACTTCCTGTATCTGTGCATGTTCCTCAGACTGTTCAGAAGCCAGTGCGGTGATCCCTGTATTGAGTAACGTAGAACAACTAAGAAGAAGTGCCAGCGTCCCAGCCAGCAGCCTTTTCTTTTTTCCTTTCATCATAGCTTTGCTCCTTTTCATTTTTTCGTCAAAAAAAGCAGGCCACACAAGCCTGCTTTCCATTTTCTATCTTCTTTTTTCTATCATTTGTATACGGTCTGTCCCGTATCCAATGCACCTGTCAATCCCCTTTCTATTCCCTGCTCCCTGCATGGAACACTGCCAAAACAAGCTGCAGAACCAGCAGAAACAAACATATTACCAGTTTCCCTGTCAGATACAGCAGTTTCCCCACTGCAATGAAAATCCCTTTTACAACTTCCCATACACTTCTTCCTACTGCCATATCTTTTTCCTCCTTATTCTTCAAATGCCCCATAAAATTCCGCAAACCGTAAATCTTTTTCCATACAGGCTTCTTCCTTTTCCCTGTCCTCTGCTATCGCTCCACCGTCAGAAAGTTCTCCCTGAACTGCCTTTTCCAGCACACCTAGCTTCTCAAAGGCTTCTTCCTGTGCCATTGAAACCGCTTCTTTTACGATTTTACAAAATTGTTCTTTCTGGTTCTCCAGAAGGGTATTTAATAGTTTCATCTGCTGTACTTCTTCTTCCTGCTGTAGATACTTGGCAAAATAAACGATTGCTTCTGCTATAAAGTCGTCTTTTGTCTTGAAAATATCTTTGTTATACTCCTTCAGATACCGATAAGCCTGATGATGTACCGGTCTGCTTTTATACAGCCGCAGTGAAGTTGTATATACTTTTTCCGTATCCATAAGTTTTCACTTCCTATCATGCTGTCCGCATTTTCCTCTGTTTTGCCCGGATAATACTTTTCACTGCTTCTTCACAGCCCCTTGCATTGGCATGTATATCTGTTACAAACTGTACATCTTTTCCCTCATTGGCTCCAAAATGCTCCACAATGGAAGAACCGCCGCCCATAAACACCATTTTGGTCAGATCCAGATTATAATGGTTTGCCTGTATGATACCATAAATTTCCTCTGCGTAGGACTTCAAACAGTTTTTTATGACGTCCTGATACTGCTTCGGGCAGTCATAGCTTCCTGTCCTCATAAATGCTTCTGTAATATATGCCGGTACCCCTGCCCCTGTTTTGGCAATGGCTTCCTCATTGACTTTTCCGATACAGTACAAAGCTGCCTTATCTGAAATCGAATACTTCCCGTCCGGCATTCCGTCAACAAACTCTACCAGGTCGGTAGTTCCTCCACCAATATCTACTAAAAGGCAGTAACCGGGAACCGCTTCTAAAAGCGTATGGATCACCACATGCCCCTGCATAAAAACAAACACATTTTCCAACGACACATGATAATGTACCCCTTCATAACGGAAATGCAGTTCCTTTGTCTTTAACAGATATTTCTTGAAACTTTCTTTCTGCTGCTGAAATCTTCTGGGCGGCAGGGCAGCTCCCATTTTTACGGAAGCGTCTGTCAATCCCCGGAAACGCATTTCCTGCGCCAGTGCTGCAAGGGTAAGAAGATAATAATTTTCATTCTCTGTCTTATCCACACACTCCTTTTCCGGCACTTTCCCTCCCACATAATAAAACTGGTTCTGGTATTCCAAAATGTGCTCCAGGCTGTCCGGCCTTGCCTGCAAAGGCTGGATTGCTGCTGAGAATACCGTATTTGCAGTTTTCATGTTACGGTTTCCATGATCAATTCCAATAATCATTTTAGTTTCCACGTTCTTATCCTCCTGAAAGTTATAGTTTGTATTTTATCTTGTTCTCTTTGGTTCTTGACCTGTTTCTTTCTTTTCTTTGTCTATCACAGGAAGTTTTTCAAACAGTTCCCCCATCACAGCTTCCATTTCCTGAAACTTCATTTCATCTGGCATACACAGAAAAACAATCACTGCATCAGTCAGACGTTCCCCATTCTCTTTCCGGTAAAGTTCCGTATAGGAACCCCAACAACCGTCCTCACCCGCATAAAACTTTTTTGTCTTCTCATTTACTTTTATGAGGTATTCCTCGGTATCAACAAAAATTTTCCGAATGGATACTTTTTGTAGGTCGTATTTCATGCTGTCCATATAAACCGGAAGGTGTTCCTCTGGTGCAAAATAGACATACATTGTGCAATAGGTATCTCCCTCCGTCCCCATCTCCTGTAAGACAATCCCGGCTTCAAACATTTCCGGTGGAGCATAATCTACTACAAAATCCGAATCCTTACCCTGTGGAGATTTTTCAAAACGCCCTGAATCTCCAACCAGAAAATGTTTGGGGCACTGAATACGAAACCTTTCTTCCCTCATTCTGTATATTCCTCCATAATCTCACTAATATCTTTTTGAAATAACCGCTGAAGTCGGACAACTACATAGACATTGGGCTTTTGCTGTCCGTATTCAATCCTCTGATACGTCCGAAGACTGATACCCAAGACAGCCGCAAGTTCTATCTGTGTATATCCATGAGCTGTCCTGAATTTTCTTAATTTTGTTACTTTCTATCACGCTCCTTACGTCTGAGGGATAGCTTCCTGATAAGCAAACAGATTGGATATATAGCTGTTTGCTGTCAATGTGGCATTGTATAAAGCGGTAAGCAGCACTGCCCGGATATTATTGGCTTTCCTTGTACACTGCTTAATTGAGTCTATCACATACTCTACGGTAAACTTATCCAGCTTTTTATACATTCCCTGTACAATGCCAAGAGGTCGTTCTTCCTGATTTACCCTTATGGTCTTTGCATTGGACGTCAAAACATCTACTGCAAGCCCTACAATCTCATTGAGCAGTTTTCTGTCAAAAGGTCTGTCTATCCATATCGCATCATAATCAATCTGATCTTTGAACTGTTCTTCTGCTGCCTGATAGGATAAGATAGGATTATCTCTATACCCATTCCCTATTTCTGTTGTATTCTTTTGGGTACTTTCTGCTGTAGTCTTTGTAGTAATCTCTGTATTTGTCTGCCCGCTATCAGTCTGAGGTACCTCTTTGGGTATCCAGGGCTCTGTTTCCCTGTCGGGGTATGCTCCCTCTTTGAATGGTGACACCCTCTTCCTTTGGAAAGGGACAGCCCTCTCTTCTACAAAATGTATCTCTTCCTCTATGGCTGTATGGGAACTGATTTTCTCTGCTTTGGATTTCTCTCTTCTTTTTTCAAAGGAAACCGGATCTGCTCCTGTTTCTTCTGGATAAGTCAATTCTTTTAACCGGTCTACGATCAATTCCAGATACAGAACATTATTTACAACAATCCCATTCATGGAAATGGTTCTAAATACCCGTTTTACCACACCCAGCTTCTCTAAAAATACCACTGCATTTGTCGCTTCTTTTTTGGAAATCCCAAACTGTTCGCTGATCTGCTGGTAACTTCTCTGAAGAAGGTCTGACTTAAATTTCTTTCTTACCCCAATGACCTGTCCGGTTCCTTCATCTCTGATTTCTGTAGGCTTATACCAGTACACAATATCTGCCAGTATAATAATAGCTGTTAGATTTGGCTTTCCACTTTCTCTGATGATTGTCCGATACCACACCTGCGGAATGATATTTCCAGATATATTCAGTTTTGCATTTTCATCTACAATTTCATTTCCAGTGCTATAAATACCTCCATTCATACGTTTATTCCTCACTCCCCTGCTTCTTTTCTTTTTCAAATAAAGCACTTATTTCTTCATCTGCTCTTTTGCCTGCCACCAGACACGCATACAACGAAACGAGGAAAAAAATTATTCCAACAATCATAATCACCTTTATCATTGCTCTGTCCTCCCAAGAAAAAAAGGACTAAGCCAGCTAACAGAATCTTTTAACTAACCTAGTCCTTAACATATTTTTTTCAATATATTGTAACCGAATGGTTTTTCACAAACTTGACCGCCTGTGAGAATGGATATAATTTTGACAGGACCAGTAGCAATAGGTTTCTATCTTTAAGAGCCCCTGCCATTTGATTTTTACTATGAAAAATTCATTCCCGGTCTATGAATTTTCTACCTTTTATGGTATAATAGAAAAAAGACTAAATTGGCGTGAGCCCTTATTTTATAAGGAATCTGCTAACTTAGTCTTATTTTAACATAATCACCGCTGCCGGAGGTTCCCACAACGGCCACAAATTCGCCGTCATTTACAGAGAAGTTCACGCCGTCAAGGGCGCGGGTGATATTCGGCTCTGTACCGTAATACTTTTTCAGGTCGATAGTCTGTAAAATTCTCATACTCAAAACTCCTTTCAAGGCTTTCTGCCTGTTGATAAGGCTATTGTAAAACCCAAATGTCCGCGAAATGTTACAGCGGCCAAAAAATTTCATTGAAAATCGGGGGTGAAATGTTACAACGCTCGGACATTTCCGCCGAAAAACTGCCACTGGCAGCTTTATCGGCACACTGTTGCGAAAAGACTTACGGCGGGCAGCCGAGAATGACCGTCCGCCGCATTCTATTTTGTCGGCAGCATAATGGAAAATTCTGAACCCTTGCCCGGCTCCGAAACCACTTTGATATAGCCGCCTTGCCGCGTTACGATCTCGCGGGCCAGATACAGGCCAATGCCCACGCCCTGCTGTTCGTGTACTTCTTCCTCACGATAGAAGCGCCGGAAGATGGCAGCCTGATTGCTTTCGGAAATGCCCTTGCCGGTGTCGGTCACTTTGACCTCCACATACATTTCCCACAGCACCACTGACACGGCGATTTTCCCGCCTGCCGGGGTGTACTTCACTGCATTGTCCAGCAGGTTAAAGAGGGCTTCGGATGTCCACTTGCTGTCATGGAAAACGGTCAAATCCTCCGGGCAGTCCACGGACACAGCGATTTCCTTTTTCTCCGCTGCATACACAATCCCACTCATGGCCTGCGCCACGGTATCAAAGAGGCGACCCGGTTTCTTATCCAACTGGATCACGCCCGTTTCCAGCCGTGAGGTTTTCACAAGGGCCTGAAAGAGAAAGTCCAGCTTATCCGTCTGGCTGCGGATTCCCCGGATAAAGTCGGTGCGCTCCGCCTCGGTCATGGGCTTTTCCAGCAGGGTGTCCGTCGCCATTTTCAGATTGCTTACCGGCGTTTTCACCTGATGGGAAATATCCGATACAAGGGTCTGTAACTCCTGCCGTTCCTCGTCCACCCGGCGGCGGTTCTCCTGCATGATCTGGTAAAGCCTTGCCAGCCGGTGTCCGATTCTGGCAAGCTGGGTTTCGCTGTCCTCTGGCCGCTGGGGCGCTTCATTCCCGGCGATCATGTGGTCTAAGGTCTGGCACAGGTCAGCGGTAAACTGCGACAGCCGCTTTCCAAACGCCTGCGTCAGTACAAAAATCCCCACAAGGGCGCACAGTAGCAGCGCCCCGCCAGTCAGCAGCACCGCCGTCTGTTTTGTCACAAGAAACAGGGCTATGGTGATCCCGGACATGGAAAGGACAAGTCCTATTGCCACCCGGCTAAACAGCCGCTTTACCGATAGGTTTTGAAACTTCATTTTGCCTCGCCTCCCGTCCATTGATAACCCATGCCGTAAACGGTCTTGATGTAGGGCGCGCCGCCGTCGGATTCGATCTTGCTGCGAATTCGGCTAATGGAGGTTGTCAGGGTGTGTTCGTCTACAAACCTTTCGTCTATATCCCACAGCTTTTCCAAAAGCTGCCCACGGGTCAGCACTTGCCGGGGATTTTTACGGAACAGATTCAGCATTTTATATTCCATCAGGGATAGGGTCAGGGGCTTGCCGTTTAAGGAAGCCGTCTGCTCCGAGAAGTCCAGAAACAGCCGCCCGTCGTCGTAAATGTCCTTGGCCGGTTTGTGATGTTCCAGCATGGCGAACATGGCTTTGATTTTCCGCTGCAAGGCCCCGATCACAAAGGGCTTTGTGATGTAGTCCACCGCGCCCACCTCATAGCCCCGTATCTGGTCACTCTCCTGATCGTTGGCGGTCAGGAAAATTACGATGGTGTCCGGGTACTGGGGCTTTATCAGCTTGCACAGCTCAAACCCATTCCCGTCCGGCAGGTTGATGTCCAGCAGCACCAGATCAAATTCCCGCTGGCGGATGGCGTCGGCTGCGGTTCTGGCATTTAGGGCAGAAGTCACGCCGTAGCCGTCTGCGGTCAGGTTATAGGCCAACATCTTATTCAAAAAACTGTCGTCCTCGACAATTAAAATCTGCTTCATATCCTCACTTCCTTTTCTTTTTGCAAATAGTATAACAGGCAAATGTCCGAGAATTGTTACAAGGACAAATATATTTATCATTTTACAGCTTTTTTCTGTGTACTGCAATTTTATAAAAGAAAGGACAGCAGTATCAAATTGCTGTCCTTGCGGTTTATTATAGCTGGTAGTGTATAAGCGTGGGTTCATCATATTTGGTGTGGTATCTTTAACTATGGGAAACTCCACGTTCCCATTTGCTAACTGTTTTATCTGATACATATAATTTTTCAGCCAAATCCTTTTGAGTTAAATTCTTTTCCTTTCTTAATTCGGTTACAAATAAACCAAATTTTTCATTACTAATCTGATACATATATCCACCTCCTGCACACATATTATAATGAGAGCGTGCATAAATCAATCGACTAGCAGTAGAATTGCAGAATATTAGCACATAATTCATCAAATAATCTCCCCATCATGATTATTTCTATAAAGTTATATTCGAATATTTTTTAAGCCATACTATGGAATAATTAAATCGGCAACTTATAACTATGACGGAAAAAACCAGCCTTCCGAAACTTAGAAAAGATCACTTGCTATAGAATTGTAATTTGCTTCTTCTTTGACCCCTTATAAACATAAAAGCCGAACAAACAGGATTTTTCGTCCTACTTGTTCAGCTCTTATTCTACTACCTATAAATCAATTCTTTTAACACAATCTCTTCTGCTGCATTCCGGATGTTATTTACAACTCCAACCCACACCATCTGATCACGAGCTTTCAATTCTTCCGTAACGCCTTGCTTCTCCATCATCTGACGCACCAGAATACCCATCCTCTCCTGTGCTTCATCATCCACAGCATTCAGATGTTTTGTCAATCTGTCTTCCAACATATACAGAGAATACATTGCCGGACGATGCTCTTTCAGATACGTTTTCCGCAGCATTCCATATTTTCCATAATGCGGTTCTTCATCTGTACTGACAAGATTCGGATAGTAAATTCCGTCTGCTTCCAGTGTGTAGGTTCCACCCATTTTTTCAAATGTGCTTTTCATGTGTTATTCCTCCTTGAAATCAGCGATATCCTTAGATCATCGCAAAATATTTCAGGGCAGCCTTGATAGCATCTTCTTTCTCTTTCGGACACTGTGGCACTTTTGGATTTTCTGTCTTTGGCAGATTATAGTTCTCTCCTACTTCGATTCCACATTTCCTTTTGATTTGAGAAATATATAAATTTGAAACCTTCAAGCCAAATTCTTTCAGCACATAATCTTTGATTTCCTGATAGGTCGCTTTCGTCTCTGCACTGGTTGCATCCAGCTCATCTAAGTCTAAGTCGATCTCTATCGTGTCATCTGGTTTTTGTTGGGACAAAAGAACAACCGTCTCCACATGTGTCGGGACACTCCCATGAACACAAATCATTAGCCATGTCTGTGCCGCATGAACACATTTTTCCACCCACTGTTATTTCGGTTCCATCAACAACTTTTGTCAGCTTTCTCTCCATCTTAAGACACCTTATTTCCTTTCTTCAATTCCTTCTGAATTGCTTTGTAATGTTCCTTGGCATTGGGAACGGTTCCCGACTGGTTTCCCTTTAGCACAAAGGTCAGCTTGTATGGGTCGGGATTACCTTCCTCATCAAAGCCTCCAACCAGAACCTTCTCAATAATACTCTCAAACACCACTCTGTCAAATTCATCCAGCACCTGCTCACTGATTAGTGTCTCACGAAGTGCTGACATTCGCTTGCCAACATCTTTCTGTTTGTTAATTGACTCCTCCAAAAGATATCTTCTCTCAGAAAGAGTATGAAGTTTACGGGTAAATTCAAGTACCTTTTCATCATAAACTTCCTTACTTATTGTACCATCAATGAGCATATCTGTCATTCGGGATTTTTTTGATTCCAAGGAAGAAATGTCCTTATCAAGCTGTTGCTTCTTACGAACATCCTCTGCATTGTTCAAAGCCTCCTCCACATTCGACATAACTATATCCAGCACATCATCAAAATTCCCTGCCAGCAATCCAAAGGCTTCCAAAAAAGCTCCTTCCAAAATCGCCTCATCAATGGCTTTGCAATGTGGACAATTCTTAATTCCATTCTTGGTGGCATTCATACACTGCCACACAGGCTTTTCATAAATGGAACTGCTGTGCCTTGTCCTTCGGGTAAGCTTATGTCCACAATAGCTGCACTCACACATACTGCTGAAAGCATATTGACGGGTATAACGCTCCCTGTTTCCACTGGTCTCCATAATTTTATTCTTAGAACGCTTCATGCGGATGCGCTCTGCCTCATCCCACACCTCTCTGGAAACGATAGACTCATGATGGTCTCTGATATAAAACTGATCCTGCTCACCCATATTAGCAAGTCTACGCTTACTGATAGGGTCGGTAGTAAAGGTTTTTCCTAGAAGAACATCACCCTTGTACTTTTCATTCTTAATAATTCCCATCACGCCATGAGTGTGCCAGATTACTTCGCCCTTTTTATTTCTCCTGCCAAGCTCCGTCAACCGATGAGCTATGGTAGTTGTTCCATACCCCTGAAGATACAAATCATAAATCATTCGCACCGTTTCCGCCTCATACTCATTTACCGTCAGGCTCTTGTCTTCCGGGTGATAATCATAACCAAGACAGCCGTTAAAACCAATCAGTTCACCACGCTTCATTTTCATCTTAAGTCCCATGGTAACATTCTTGGATAAAGACTCAACCTCCTGCTGTGCCAGGGAACTCATAATTGTCAAAAGCATCTCTCCCTGCATATCCAAGGTGCTGATGTTTTCTTTTTCAAAAATAATACCAATATTCTTATCCTTAAGCATTCTGGAATACTGCAAGGTATCCAGCGTATTTCTGGCAAATCGGGATATGGACTTGGTCAGAATCAAATCAATCTCACCATTTAAGCATCGGTTAATCATTTCCTGAAATCCGGTTCGCTTGTCGGTCTTGGTTCCGGTAATCGCCTCATCAGCAAAAATCCCGGCATTAACCCATTCGGGATTCTCACCAATTTTCTCTTCATAATAAAGTTTCTGGGATTCAAAGCTGCCCAACTGGTCATCGTCATCCGTAGATACTCTAACATAGGCTGCCACACGAATCCTTTCCACTGTTATCGGGTTGCTTCTTACCCTGCCCCTGCTGTTAGGAGCAGTTCTTGTTGCTTCTAAAACTTGTACTTCCTGCATAATAAAATCCTCCTGTTTTAATTCTGTTATAATGAAAATGATGCCAACAACAAGTAAGTTGCCTTGTATGCTGACATCATAAATGAAAAATCAAATGTTAACGAATGTGCGGTAAAATAATTTCTACACATCCATAAAATTACGCCGCCTTTGGATCATCCTCACGAATAATGAGAAATCTGTCCATCAGCTTGTTTCTTGCTATGGTATACTCTGCTTCAGTAATTAGTTCCATACGAACCGCCTTACGAAGCAAAGCCATACACTTTGCAAATTCCATCTCCTTCGTCATCTGCTACACCTCCTCACTCTTATTTCTGCGTTATCACCTACTTTCCATAAGAAATTGGCTTATTCAAGAAAATCTCTGACAAAAGTTGTTAGACCGTTTTGGCTTCCATTCATATCCTATGCCGTCAGCGTTACAGCTGACCTTTAGCTTATCGCCTGTAGGCTACTCCTGCTCGAGTTCCTTTCCCACCCTTGACGGAAGTGTCTTCCCTCGCTCCGCTTGATTGCTCAAGTCTCTTCGCAAGGTCTGTTGACATAGAATACAGCTTATGAATCCGTTTCCGGATTGTTTTTCAAGGTTCAAATTCAATAAAGTTCGTATAGAACATTTGTTTGTAGCGTGTTATAATGGCGCTAGTGATTTCACTTGCTTGCAAGGGTGAAATCACTAGCCGGATTACAAGCTATGCTTGTAATATATTCATGTAGCTCATTCATTTGCCTGCTGGCTCGTGGCGGCTACGTTTTCATGGGTTAATGATACGAAATTCTGACCGGGATTATCATTGACGAAGACTTGACCAAAAGTTGACAAAATAGATTGGAAGTGAAAAATTGCAGAACCGCATTACCTTCTCCAACGTGATTGGAGTGTTATTGGAAAATAAAAAGAAAACCTACGCCCAGTACCGAATGATTGAGGATATCTTCTTTGACTGCTTGAGCAATATGGATTTATTTGAAAAAGATGATTTTGAGAAAAATGTTACCTACAGCAGATGGTGTACCGGTGATCGTCCCATCCCAAAAGAAATATTGTCCTTTTATGACAATGCCGGATTTGACGGTATTCAAAATAACATTCAGGATGATGTCATTCCCAACCTTATCAATGTGCCTGCCACAAGGGAATTGCTTTTGGAATTAGTTGCAGACAGTGTGGATGTAATCGGCACCAAAAAAGCCGATGAATTTGCAAGGATAACCGATGACGCAGAACTTATCACTGCCCTTATACGCTATGCCATTTTAAACGACCATGACAGCAAGCATACTCTGCTATCCCCTGACCTATCAGATATTCTGCTGAGTAACAGACTTCCTTCTGCCAACTGCTATTTTATTGGACGAAAAGAGGAACTGAAGGCTGTTGCTAAGGCATTACAGGACCATAATCCTGTATTTATCACCGGAACTGCAGGTATGGGTAAAAGTGAATTGGTAAAGACCTATGCCAAGAAGAACGAAAAGAAATACACAAATATCATTCATCTGTTTTATGGTGGTGATTTGAAGAAATGTGTTGCTCACATGGAATTTAGCGATGATACCGCTGATATGAGTGAAGAAATGCTTTTTGACAAGCATATGAGAATATTAAAAAAGCTCCACTCTGACAGTTTGATTATCATTGATAACTTCAATGTTCTGCCGAAAGAGGATGCTTTCTTCAAGGAATTTATAAAATTGAATTGCAAAATACTGGTTACCAGTCGTTGCAATATTTCACAATATGAGACGATAAAGATTTCTGAAATGGACGCAGATACTGAGCTTATAGAATTGTTTTATAAGCATTGCCCTTCTGCAAAGAGTTCTCAAGATGTGGTAAAGGAGATTATTCAGACGGTAGGTTGCCACACTCTTACGGTTTGCCTGTCTGCTTTGTCTCTGACAGCCAGTGGCATGGAGCCGGAAGAACTGCTGGCAGAGTTGAAAACCTGTGGCTTGAATATTACCTCCGGGGAAGATGTAGAACTGTATAAGGATGATGATTTTACAGACGGACTGATGATAGAGCATTTAAGCAAGCTCCTACAGCTTGGTAAATTATCCAATCAGCAATTGGACATTCTCCGCAATCTGTCCCTGCTACCGGTTTCCGGTGTAATAAAGAATAGCTTTAAGAACTGGATGAAGCTTGATAACCTCACAGATGTGAACCACCTTATTAAGTACGGATTTATCAACGAGGATACGGATAACAAGAAAATCAGCCTGCATCCGCTGTTGCAAGAAGTGATTGCTATTGAGACCATGCCAACGGTTACTGCCTGTAGTACTCTGTTGGACAACCTCCACCTTATCTGCCTGGCACATGGTTTGGAGCTACGCAGACCGGAAAATGTCATAGCCTCTCTCATCAGTGTGACGGAGCGTATTATTGTGGATGATGGAGCATATTTTCTGCTATTCTTGCAGGATGTGTTCCCATATTTGGACAAGTATCTTGTATCAGATTACCTGCCCAAACTTACTGAAAGAATCAGCTATGTTATGGAAGAATACAAGCTGGAGTCTCCTTGTGATAAGGCACTGCTACTGGATTATAAGGCAGAATGTTTTCTGTTGAAAAAGGATTATGGAAATGCAGTAAAGAAGCGTGAAAAGGCAATCAACATTATGGAAAAGCTTCATACTAAGGATGCAGATATGCGGACTACCAACCTGCTGTCCAATCTGTACAACAACCTTTCCAACACTTATCTACTGATGAAACAAGGGAATGAGGCAGCCAAAGCACTGCGTACGGCTTTTAATATCCGTATAGAATATGCCCACTTGGGACTAACCGAATCCCATGATTCCTTGCAACAAATGATGAACCTTATCAATATGCTGTTGCTGGCAAAGGATGTGGACAATGCAAAAATTGTACTGGAGCAATATGAAACCTTGGTATTGGAACATCTGTCGGATACCTCTCTGGATTATGGTATCTGTAAGCTGAGTCAGGGGATTATTGATATGATGGAAAGAAAGCCGGAAGCGGCAGAGATAAATCTGCTTGGGGCTGAGAGCATTATTGGAAATGCTGTAGGAACAGATAATGACTATATGAGGACGACCTATCGGTATCTGAATAATCTGTATGCACGGTGGAAGAAGCCGGAGAAGGCGATTGAGTATAGGGATAAGTTTCTTGGGGTGAATCGGGGGATTTCTAGGACGAAATCGAGTAGGAGGCGGTGACTAACCGCCGTCCTCTCACAGCACCGTACGTACCGTTCGGTATACGGCGCTTTCAATAGTTGACGTGCACAGACTGATAGGCTGTGGCTAAATCGTAAAAGCCAGAGACCGTTTCAAGTTTTGTATAAACGTTAAAAACTGATATAAGATTTGTGAATAGTTACAAATGGGCAGAGCCGCTGTTTATCAGTCTTTCTTGTACGGTCTACCACTGTTGGTATGCCAAACTTTCGCACACCACCATCTGCTTTGGGAATCTCAACTCGTCTTACTGGAGACGGAGTGTACTTTCCACGATAAATGCGGTCGGTTATCTCTTGTTGATGTTCCCTTAGATATGGAAGAGCCTCTTCAACGGTCATGCCATCAATTCCTGGCGCTCCCTTGTTTGCCTTAACTCTCTTGTACGCTCTGTTAAAGTTGTCTTTATACAGTATCGCTTCCAAAAGTCTCGGCTGTGCACTGTCTCTTTCTTTCCATATCCGATTGAATGACCTAGACGCTTTCACATACCCTTCATGTTCCGCATTATCTCTTTGCGAACAGCCATTGTTTTCAATGTTTTCTGCCATAGACGGTCATTCCTCCTTTCTCGGTCATACTCAAGACTCCTACTGATTCGGTCCTTCACCTCTCGGCTACTATGACCTCTGCTGACTTCTGTGCGTTCAGCATTGCTTTATGCAATGGTTACCTCTTTCAAGGCGTACCGCACAGACCTCCCTAGGTACCACACGTTTCTTCCTCTCCATCCATCTGCCTCATTTATCATGCATGATTCCGTGTAGTTATTGGGCTTCGATTTGATATGCAACCTTACCCTCATGCATAACCTCATATAAGATTTCTGTCCGTCAGACCAGAGATTTGCCCGTGAGTTAGTATGTTCCTCACATCCAGCTTCCTTCAGATTCCATCTCACGATGGACACCCTTGCTTTCGGCTATATCCTTCCACTACCGGGCGGATTCGGGGCTTTAACCCGTTAGAAACGTGCGCCGCTAGGTGCACATAGTCTAATAGCAGTTGTTGCGGAAATTGCAACAACTGCTCAAAAAGTCTTGATTTTTCATCACTGATGACCCATAGTGAGCATCGGTGTACCCACGGAAACTCGCGATACCCGTGTGCGTAGAAAAATTCATACATGCCCCACCCATTATATAAATACAGTAAAAGTTGTATCAACTCCCTAATAGTAACGCTTTACATATATGTATCTATATTTCCTTGTGGAATATGGAAAATTATTACAAACCACTACACATTTTAAGACAGACACTTAACAAACAAATATGCACTCTCACAATATTAATCTTATATCTATATTTAAATATGTACATAGGGAATATCCCCATGATTCATATTTCCCACATATCCTAATTCAATAATTCTAGAAGAAAAATTTTCAAGTATTTTATATAATTGTTCTACCATCTCTTTAGTATAATAATTTGTTTCTTCGCTTTCAGAATTGAATACACCAATTATTTTTCCACCATATTTAATTGGTAATACTAATTCTGAACGTGTCTGAAAAACTGCACAATAATAATCTTTTTCTTTCTTTACATCATCTATTAAAATATTATTTCCTGTTACATACGATTTTGCCATAAGCCCGTCCATAGCAACCAAGCGATATCTTTGTTTATACAGCACAATATCATCTGCAAACACCATTAATCCTGTTTGATGGCTATCTGTCTTTACTCCTAACGCAATTTGATTATAATCAGTTCTCGTTACATTATGTAATCTCTCAATAGCATTCTTTAACAAAATATCAAATCGGTGGCACATATCAAAGATATTCAAACAGTAATCTGGATATATCCATTCAATTAATTCTTTAAAATCATTCTCATACAACTTCTGAAAATTTTTACCATTTTCATCAGACAAAAACTGTAAAAATTCTCCCATATCCTTTCTATATATTTGTCCAATAATCTTAAGATCTTTTGTTGCTTCACTAGTTGCTTCATAATCTCCTATATTACTCATCATTTGCTGTAACTTATCAAACTTTTCTTTCCAAAACCCAATATATTCAAGTCTTGCCTCAGCACCTCCATAAATATTGGGTCCTATTTTTTCAGGAATATTTTCGCCATAATACTTTCTTTCATTTTCACTCAACACAACAAACAATAATTTATCTTTATAATGATGGTCCTTAATTATTTCCCCTACTTCATACATACACGCTTGTCTCTTTAAGTATGTATCACTTACAACAGTTAGAACATAATCATGTTCTTGAATTGTATCCATAAATTCCTTAAAGCTATCTTTATACTTTAACCCTGTATAACGTGAAACCTTAATCTTATCTTGCAATTTTTCACGAATCTTGTCTTCAATAATATCCACTATAGGTGTGTCACACTCCGTATATGAAATAAACAAAGTCGATAATCTTTTTGCTTCCTCTATTTGTCTTACTTCTACACTATTGTTTTGAAAGCAATAATATACATTATCCACTAATATCTTTTGTTTCGCCCTCTCAACTTTGATAACAAAAATATTTTTTCCTGAAACATTAACATATCCGTATCCAAATTGACAAGTGCCATCTAAATTCTTGTCTACAGAATTCATAATAGATTTCATATCAAATGCAAGCTGAAGACCCTTTGGCTTCAATAGCCCATTATCCTTTTCAACCCCAACTAATATATACCCTCCATTAACATTGGCTAATCCACATATGAATTTTGCCAATTCTCCTGGGCGTAGTTCCAAGGCTCTACATATCAAATTTTCAGTCACACTATTGCATATAATATTTTCAATTTCCTTTTCATTTAGTCTCATGTTATATTCCTCTCAGCGGTATTCTATTAAGTCCGGTTAGTTTAATCATCTTTCCAAATGTGATTTTCTGTGGTTCACTCTTTCCATCCTCTACCCATAGTTCCCAATCCATTGTATAATCCAGCAAATCTTTTTCTGTCTCATAATATATTCGAACTTCTCCACCATCAGACGGGCGTGCCAATAAAAAGATTTCTTTTCCATCTTTCTTTATGATAAATATTGTATTGGCTATTTGACGCATTTCAGTAATGTCATACTCTTCTTTACTATTTAAATGCAAAAGAATATTATTTTTTGACCGCTCTAATATAGTTTGAAGATACTCATATGTACCTGCATCATGCTTTGACTTTCTGATATACTTACTTGCAAAATCCGGGTAGGAGAAGGCTTTTTCCAGTGCATCTTCAGAATCAATTCCCAATTGTAGCAATACCTCTTCTGTTAATTCAATTCTATCATCACTAACTTCGGTACATTGTTCCTGACTTTTGCCAATAAGCTCCTCCAACTTTTCCGGACTGGATATGTTGTACTTTTCCATGAGTTGATTAAATGTCTCTGCCTGCTTGATAGTTCTAGCAATTTCTTCATCGTCATAAAGATAATGCTTGTTTTCACACAAATTTGGCAAAATGCTCCTTGCCTTTTCCTCATTGTCACATATCCACACCAATAATCTTTTAAAATATGTTCTTACTTCCTCCTCTTTAGAAGTTCTGTTTTGATTAACATATTTTATAATAACCTGAGATACATCTATATCATTTTTCCATCGGCTTTCCGGCAATTCCAAATAAATGTTTTTCATAAGCAAGTCTGACTTGATGTCATATCCTGCACAAACAGCTAAATCTTTTAGCGTTTCATCCATTTCATTGTCCAAAAATATGTCATCCTTTATCATGAACCTACCATTCTGATTCGGTAAGATCGGCTTCGTAGATTTATTTATAAGATTATCATAGCCTTGTCCTAAAACAAATTCTACAAATTGTGCCAATAATCTCACTGCTTCATCAAAAGATATTTCCATATATTCTGCAAATTTCTGAATACATTCACACTCACTAATTCGGTCTGCCACACGAGTTATTGTATGTTTCAATGCATCCTGCAATATTCTCTCAGAAATTACCGACACCTTTATCATTTGATTATCCATTTTCAAAATTGCATTTGCAAATTGACATATTTGCCTATGTATTACTAATCTATCATTTTCCCCTGTATACATATATGCCATACGAAACAATACATTGCTTTTAAGTTCCTTCTCTGCATCATCCAACTTATCTTCAATAAGTTTTAAAATCTGCTCATTACCATATTCTTCGAATTGAAACCAATCTCTGTTTCTGAACTCCAAATCAAGCAACCAATCCCTACAATCAATTCCAAGAAACTTTAGAATCTCCTTATATTCATTTAAGATATCTTTATCAAAATATAAATTTGTCGTGCAAGAAAATATACCATTTTGATTTGGAATAATATTAATCCTCTCTGACGCAATATATGTCTGAAAACTTTTATTCTCTTCTATCAGATTAAAAAACTGCGATAACCATGAATGCCAATCAGTTCCTCTCATGTATTCCTGAAGTTTTACAACATTCCCATACTCCTCTATCTGCTTTATCAATGATTTAAAATTGTACTTATTACAATTATTCCACAGGGAATTATACCAATTGTGCATATCTTCCCTACACGGAATCTTTTCTGGCATTATAACACTAAGCAAATCCCATTCTTTTTCACGTATTTCCTCTTTGGATTCAGAAATTATAAATACCTGTTCATATTCAAAATCATCTTGCAATGCCATCATTGATCCATTACCGGTACAGATAATCGGTGTGTGCAAAATAGTATACTTACAATTATTGACAATATCCTCCAACCATTCATTGTCATACCAATTTTTGCTACCATACGAATTGATTTTTGTTATGTTATAGATTCCGTTCCATCTTTTCTCTGCTACATACTCTAGTAACTTTTTATATAATTCACATGCCCTTTCAATAATATCTCGATTTTGCTGTATTTCATCATCAATCTTTGACCTTGACTGACATGTCAAAAAAATGCCATCTCTGGGTTCTGTCGGATTAAAATCTCTGGCACAGACTAACACTGGAAATGGGAAATCTTCTGTTCCGATTAAAGGGAAATCGCAAAACAACCTTGATTGCTGCTTTGCATAAGGCATGATATACCATCCACTTTCTCCGCCTTCTAAAGCAATAGATATTGTTGTATTCTCTTCTGTTAAATTTAAAATATATATCTTCTTAGTTTCTGTACTTGATACATATATGATTTCATGAACTAATGAATTAGCTAAACCACAATTGTATTGCCTGCTATATTTATAATTTTCTCCTGTAGCTTCAAGTGTAATCTCCTCTATATCACTAAGCATTGACAAGACAAATGGTGCTGACACTCTCAAATTCTCAATCCCTTGCTGAGCCACCTCAATCCCATCCTCATCAAGTTCGTACTCAAATATGGTATTATATGCATATTTATCATAGTCACTTACCAGCATTGACTGACATTCCTGCAATTGACTCACAGCTTTTTCCAATGCCGCAATAATTTCTTTTTTATCATGACCAGTCCTATCCAATGAAATCCGAAAGCGAGAGTAATTCTCAGGTTCTGTCTCTAAAATACCTGATATATTAACTATCTCTGATAATAAATGTGTTGTCAGAAATCCTGTTCCAAACTTCCCACTGGTTCTTTCCGTTTCATCATCTCTATCCTTTGATGAAGATTGATTGATAAGTGACATGACATTTGCAAGAGAAAATGCTCTTCCATTATGTCTGAAAATAACCCTTTTATTACTTTCATCTAAATCAATACGAATTTTTACCTTGCCGCTATCATTGCAAACATCCTTTGCATTTTGACACAATTCCCAAATCCATCTCTTAACGCTATCCTCATTATTGTTATAACGTTGTCTCTGAAGTAATTGCAATATACGATTAGCAGCTCCTGTTCTCAATGAATTATTATCTTCTTCTTGTATATTTCTTAGAAATTGTTCTTTATCCATATCTTCTCCCACAAAAAGACCTCATGCCTTTTTTAATCGACATGAGGTTTCAATACATTATAAATCCGTTCTATTATCACATCGATTTCAAACTGTTATTATATTTGTATCAATTATTCAACATATACACCCAATTATTGATACTTTTCCACACCTTCAATACTTATTTTCTCATCATAATCAAAAACAATTCCCACGCTATATCTTGCTCTTGTAATTGCAACGTAAAATTGAGACTTTGTTTTCGGTTGCAATGTCTTTGAATGGTCCTTCATCCAGCTTCTCATTGTTCCAGTTGGATAAATCAAGACTCTATCATATGTTAATCCTTTAGCCTCACCCATATTTATTACTGCATATCTATCATTCACTTTTACTGTTCTCTTCTCCCTAAGTTGCATTGGCTTAAATTCTTCTAAATATGCATCAACATCATCTGGTCTTACTAAAAAAACTCCGTCATGCCCTGTAACCGCAAATTGCTTTGTTCCAGTTTCACCATATTCTTCATACAACTGCGATGAATATGAACAAATACTTTGGTTATTTCTGTAAGAATCATTCAAAGTCTCTTTATCAATAATGCAACCTGGTTTTTTGCACTCAGTTTTAATAAATTCTTCTATCTTACCATTTGCATATTTCTTATACTTTGCTTCGTTATGCGTATGATATGTTACCTGTCTGGGGTCTCCTACCATTGTCACATCACACTCCGCTTGCAACAGACTTTTTATGATGTCTAAATCATATCCCGCTAAATCTTGAATTTCATCTACATATATCTTAGGATAAATCCTGCTAATTCTTTGCGAAACTCTGCCTTTAGTTTCCTTTTCACAACGGCATACAAATTTTGCAATCTTATCTGAATACATTTTCATCCCATCCGTGAAATAGAATTTTCTATAGTCATCTTCTGCAAAATATACCGGACCATATTTCCCATCATATTTTTTTCCAGACTTTTCATTGACTAATATCATGCCGTTAATCTTATCATCTAAGACCACTCCCTGAAATGGTCGAACCCCGTGCTGCAAAAGAAAAGAGTACCATGTTTGTATGGTAACATTATGCGGAACAAAACCATTGAGTTCTACAATTTTTTTTCGGATTTCCAATTCATTAGCAATAGTGTATGTTGTTATTAATACACTGTCCGATTGTTGCATCGCTTGTCTGACCAAATATGTAGTTTTACCAGATCCTGCAGCCGCAATTATCAATCTATTTACCATCTGATAGCCTCCAAAATATATTCCGGTATTTCTATCTGTTCAGAAGATTCGAATATTCTCAATGCGCATTCTGTTTTGTTATGCTTCATAAATTTCCTCAAATCATCCTCATTTGTATAATCAGTACCGAAAATTTGATTTAACTTATCTAAGCCATTAACTTTCAGCAGTTTCGGTTCCAAAGTATTGTAATTATAATCACTCTTGCCAATCTTAAGTGTCCCTGTATCCACAACGTCATCAACACATATCTTTATATATTCTTTCCGCTTTGCACCTATATAATTTGCATACTTTTTGTTAATAGCTGCCATATCACCATCGTTATCTGTAACAACTGCAATTTTTGTTTGAATACAATCTGCAATCTCAAGGAAACGCAAAAATGATACACCCACGGAAATCACTTCTATTCCATCCTCTATCGGCAAACGCCCATCATTAAGTTGCATATATGCTTTCTGAATCACCAGTTCATCCGAATCTCCTTCACACAAGATGGTTTTCTTACATAAAATCATTCGTAACGTATCATAACCAGCCACCTTCTTAAAGAAATTATATGTATCTTCCGGCAACTCAGAAAATCTTGTAATTCTCAGGTTATCAAGCAGCATCACTTTTCCTAACCCTAACTTATTTGCGACGAAACTACTATGCGTTGAAATAAGTATTTGTTTTTCTGCATATTGTTCCGAAATACATTTAATCAACTGATTCAATCTTGTATGTGACAAATGATTTTCTGGTTCTTCTAACAAAATAATACTTGCATTTTGCGAAGTACGTTTTGCTAATGCCAGTTCTGTCTTAACAACACATTGCTCTCCTTTTCCTACATAATGAAATGGTATCTCATCCAATTGTGTAACAAGACTATTTTCCCAAGCATTCTTTGTAACCAATTCTACAGATAACGCAATCTTTTTGTCTGTCAAACTAGCATCTTGATTTATTTTATTATTAATAGCCTCTATTGATGGATCATTAATAAAAGTATCCCTCATTTTTCTATGTGCTTGTGCAATAGATGTTATATCTTCCGGTTCCAATGAGCCTTTTATAATTCTCGACAAATACAAATCATTTCCACTTTGATATCTATATTCAGATGAATCAATCAAACATGATTTATAAGGTATGCTACGTGTTGTAATTATATCTCTGGCAAAGGTTGTCCAAGTGATATCATAATATTCAATCGGCAAGCTTTTAACATCTCCCTGTTGGACTAATGCTTCATATTCATCTGCATATTTGTCATTAAATGCAATTTTGAAACAAAATCCTTCTGCACTGTTATCTTTATCTGAATTCGCATCACCATTCATCAAAGGATTTTCAGCTCCACCAAAGAAAATTTCTATTGTTATGTATGGAAGTTCAATAGGGGCTGTATTTAACGATGTAATATACTCATCAACTGCCTCTTTATTAAAAATATACTGTGAAATCTCATTCCATATACTCTTTCCACTAATAATTCCGGTCAGTGCCAAATTTATAGCTTCGAGTATTGTTGATTTCCCTGCTTCATTATCTCCAACAACAATATTCAATCCTTCTTCAAGAGTAATTTCAAAATCTCTGTAACATTTAAAATTATGAATTTTGACTTTTCTAATAAACATTCTGTTACCTCCCAATATTTCACATATACAGTTTTGCAAGGAGCTTCTTTTTATCATAAGAATATATGGTGTTTTCACTCTTCGTTTACAATCACTCATAAATCCATGATTTCATTTCTATGCTTTCCTCTAAAATACTATTTCTACCTTCTTTTCCATACCCATCAGCTTCATATATTACCATGTGTATATATTGCTTGTGTTCTTTCCTTTGATACTTTGTAAAATAGATGCCAATGTTATAGAATCCGCTTCCCTTTTTCACTATTTCCTTATCTGGAATTTCAAAATACTTACTATTACAATTGATTCTGTCTTTGACAATTTCACTCATAGGAGAGTCAAATAGAAAAGTGCGATAGATTGATATTGCTTCCTGATATCTAATCATAGCATAGGGTATATTGTATTTATTAACAGCTTTATAACTATACGCTCGAGAATCCATAAACACCTCATACATATGGTCCATTTCTTTATTCGTTAGATTTACTCCCACTATACCTCTAATATTCTGCTTTATTTTTCTCCAATTCTTTTCGATAATTTCCTTTATTTCTTCAGACTCTTCCGTTTTTGTTCTTATTTCCGTATTTCCCAATGGCGATGGCTTATATAATGAGCAGTTTTTCATCTCTGCTTCATTCCAATATGGAAAACCTTCTACAGCTCGTCCTGTATGCTTCCCATAAAGGGTTACTTTACGGGTTACATTCTGCATCATTTCTTCTCCATACATATTTACAATCTGTATAGGATTTCCGCATTCTGGGCAAATCGCATACAAAGAAAGTCTTTTATCCTTTTTTGTTCTGTAGTAAGGATACTCATGGCATGTCTGTTTTTCAAATTCATCTACCGAAAGTTTCAGTGCTTTTCCTTTTTCTATTGCAAAAACATCCATATCATCATACCTCCACATATTCAATCTGTCATTCTTCTCTACTCTTTACCAATTCATAAAACTATTAAGTATTGCCATCCCGCCATAGAACAAATCGAACATAAAAATCTGAGATTTCAGAGTTCTACTTGCGTTATAGTATATCAATAAGTAACATATTATCTATTGCTTTGATAAACATTCAACATCTTTACCCTTTCTAAGTCATTTTACGGATTTACATTTCCTACACATATACTGTCTTACCCTTTATCTCCCCCACCAGTTCATGCACCGTCGTACAAGGACACATTTCTGATGGCTTTGTCTTACCTTCTCTTTTACACTGTTCCAGTTTCTGCTGTGCTATCTGGATTGCCTTTTCCTCGTCACCAGCTTTGCAGAGTTTTCCATACATCTGCTCATCTGCCTTGGAATACTTTTGCCCGGTCTTGGTTTCATACACTCGTCCAAAATCTGCGCAACAAGTCCAAGATTCTTGGATTGCCGGCATGGAACCAAAATAGGCATACATCCATATTTCAAAACATGGATTAGACCAGCCCGCTTGTACTCCTTTATCCTCTGCCTCTTTTATAATCTCATCAAACCCTTGTACTTGGTCTCTGTCAAACACAATCCAAGGAATACGATATTGTGCATCATAAGCAGTGAGTTCCAAACATTTATCAATCATGGTACGAGTCTTTGTTTCTACCACCTTTATTACAAGCTTATTTCTCACATCTTCCGGCAATGCCTGATGAAGACCAGTAAAGAAGCAGCATTCCGTAGCCTCTGTATCCGTAACAATCAAATAGTAGCCCAATTCCGGCACCTTGAATTGTTTTCTCTGGTCTCTCTTTTTTCTATTACCTGTTCTGTCCTTTTTCGCCATACTCAATCCTCCTTAAAAATATCAATACTCCTTAAGGTAGGAATCGCACCGTACTTTCCAATTAGGTAATTCTTCTCATAGCTTTCATCCTTACGGATACGAGAACCATCCTCATCCACGAAGTCAGCCAATGAGTAAAGTGTGGATACGCCTCTTTCATCCTTTTCCACAAACCAGATTTCGTCACGACGCAACAACTGGTTAGACAACTGCCATGTATCGTGGGTTGTAAATACAAGTTGTGCATGGTTAGTGTTTATCTCCGGATTCAAGAATGTAAGCAGGAAATTCCTTACAAGTAACGGATGCAAACGTGCATTTAATTCATCGATGAAGAATACGCTCCCCTTCTCCAACACTTCTTGCAATTCCGGATATAACGCAAACATCTTCAAGGTTCCAGCGGACTCCAATCCTAGAGGAATTTCCGCCATTTCATCAGAATCAATCATCTTGTGTAGTGCGTTAATCTTGTATCTTTCTTCCTTACTTTCAGCCTCCTGAGGAACCTTTTCAATTCTAAAATCCTTGATATGTTCATCAAAGGATGCGAAATATTCCACAACTTTCTGCTGCACATCCTTATCTTCCACAAATCCTTTAGGCAATCTGCGTGACATAAAGAAATTAGTAAAAGGGTCCCCAAAATCAGCAAACTCATTAGCAAGGAACCAATCCCTGATTGCCTTACACTTACCAATCTTAAGCTTTGCTCCCAAAGATATAATAAGCACCTGCTTTTCCAATGCCACCTGAATATTATCCCTGCTACTCTTAGGAAAACCGGACAAATCAAGCTCCTCGTCTGTAGTTCCACGATAAAATACAGTGCTGTACTTTCTTGCAGTCTTTGCCTTGGAATTAAGCCACTCTTCCGTTACACCTTCCTTGTTGATACAGAAACCATAGTTATAAGTTCTTTCAGACTTATCACCATGCAATGTGAAATACACTTCAAAGCTGGATTCTGCTTCAGCAGATGTGGAATCAAACAAAAACGGAGTCGGTCTGAACTCCTCAAACTTTTCCTCTTCATCCCCATACTTAAAAGAATCTGCAACATAATCAGACATATATTCAAAAGCATTATATATATTAGACTTTCCGCTTGCATTTGCACCATAAATGGCAGCAACCGGCAAAATCTTCTCGCTACCAACAGTCACCACTCTGTCTGAAAACTCAGTCACCTTTGCCGCAGACAAATCCAAAGTAGCCTCTTCTCTGAATGATTTGAAATTTTTGAAATTAAATTGAATTAACATGATTGCTACCTCACCTTCTTTTCTACTTTCTATTATATACAGTTTTTCTCAAAAATCAACGTTTATATGTGAATTTATCTCACTTATATGTATTTTATTTGTAAGTGCAAAATAATTCGACGGATTGTGTTGCCCTAAAAAATATCCCATAAT
>NZ_QULD01000013.1:0-42190 GCF_003481425.1 Blautia sp. OM06-15AC
CCGCCTTTTGTGCAAGCAGTTCTTTCCGTTTTTCTCCCAGCTCGGTAATCCAGCCTTTGAGGTTTTGGATAAGCTGCCGGATGGACTTCATCAGACTGTTGGCGGCTCTGATTTCCCGGTTCAGGTTTCCGATATTCGTCTGGATACCACGCTTTTCCATCTGCCGGACAGCAGCCCCCTCATGGACAGTGGGGACAATATCAAGCCCCTGTCTGGCATAGGAACGCAAGTCCACACGCTCCGGACGGTCATTGGCTTCCAGATAGCGGTTCTGGATGACCTCCCATTCATGCCGCCAGATTTCGCAATACTTCTGGTCGTTCCAATCCACCGTATCCTCCTTGTGGCTTTTCCATCTGCCGGACGGAAGTTTTATCCGTTCCCCGTTTTCGTCAAGGTCATAAACCTTGCGGCTCTTGGGAAGCCATTTTCCATGTTCGTCCATTGCCCTCATAGTGAGCATGACATGGGCGTGGGGATTGTGTCCCGGCGGATGGGGGTCATGGATTGCAAAATCAGCAATCATGCCTTTGGAAACAAACTGCTGCTCACAAAACTCCCGGACAAGGACAGCATACTGGTCGGGTGGTATCTCTCTTGGAATGGTAAGCACCCACCGCCTTGCAAGCTGGGAGTTCCATTGCTTTTCCACCGCTTCGGCGGCGTTCCATAAGGTATTGCGGTCTGCATACGACCGTGGGGCGTTTGCCGGGAGCAGAATTTCATTGTGGACAATACCACGCTTTTCCGGGTAGTGCTTCACTTGCTGGTCGTATTCACAGAACAGCTTTTCGCCGCTTTGGTAAGCAGCGGCGGCAACCGCAGACTGCCGCTGGCTGCGCTGAACAATCGTGATTTCGTTGTGTGGGCAGGGCATTTCGTGTCCCTCCTTTCGGTAATTGGTGGATGAGGTGGCGTTTTACCACCCCACCTTGGGCAGAAAAAAAGCAGGAGACCTTTTCAGATTTCCTGCTTGGTGTGCCACTGTGTAGGCGGCGGGTATTTAGTTGTGAAAGTTCGGGGCAAGTTGACCCGATGTGTAGGGAATGAAAAACTGGAAATTATTTTTCTTTGCATTTTATACCGTAATTTCCCCTACTACCATTTTCGTAGCCCCGATATATTTCATATCTTTTTCCATTTATCTCCACTTCGTCATCGTTAATAAATGTATAAGACTCGCCATTTTCTTCACAATATTTTGAAATTGCTTCCATAGTTTTTGCAAGAGTTGGGTAATTGGTACTATCCTCATAAGGAACCCAAAAAGCCTTTTTAAACATATAAAATACCTCCTTCTAATTTGTTAAATAATCCACGAATTTTCAAATCTTTGTAAAATAATAGTATCATACAACTTCGCAAAAGTCCACTTATAACTTCTAATTTGTTGCTGTCTTTATTATACTGCATTGCCTATCGAAAAGATAGTATATTTTATGAAACTTGTCGGCTGGGAACAGCTTGTAGCGCAAGGTGTCCCCAGATGGCAAGTCCACAAAAGGGTAGCTGGCGGCAGCCAGCGCAGGGGAAGCGTAGCGTCCCCTGTTTGATTTGGAGCAGACCATGACTGCGGAAAATTACAGCCCTCCGGCGAGGAGCCTTCGGAGAACGCAATGCACCAACCTCTGGGCGGTGTATAATTGCGCCCTTAGTAAACTAAGGGGGTTCCGGCTTCTTCCGTTCCAGCAGTTTTTTCAATAGTTCCTGCGTGTCCTGCCTGTGAAAAATGAGTTTCAATAACAGCATGACATCATCATCTGTCAGGCGTTCCGGCTCTTGCAGAAAACTTTCCAGCATACCGCCACGGGTACAGAGCCGGTGCGTCCGTTCCTTTCGGGTAAGCTGCTTTAACTGGTGCTGCAATGCCTTTTCATCATTGATGGCTTTCCGCAGTTTCTTTTCGCTTTTCTCCAACTCCCGGTTGAGCTTTTCCAGCTTTGAGGTATCAGGCAAGGGCAGCGTCCTCCTTTCCCGGTATCAGCACATAAATTCTATTCGGTTCTCCCACGCCCTGACGCACCCGCATGATAAGTCCGGCGGTTTCCAGTTCATTCAGAGAACGCTTGACCGTCATGGGGCTGCGGGACAGGACTGCGGCAATGGCTGTGACAGGAAAGCAGACAAACAGGATTCCGTTCTCGTCCTCCTGCCCTTTGGATAGCATAGCGTCCAACATCCGGCAGTACATGACCTTTGCGGTGCTGCTGACTGGAAATCCTGTCAACGCTCTGGGAAATGGCATACAGGGCGGCAAGGGTGTGTCTATCGTCATAAATTCAAAATTCATTCGGTGTGTTCCTCCTTTTTCTTTGCTCGTTTGGATAAATAACGGGGGCAGTCAATCACAACCGCTCGGAAGCTCTGCTTGCACCCATGCTGGCATTTCCGGCATAATTTGTTGTAAGTGACACGCCCCCGGTCATTGAGGTAAAAGGAAAGCTCATGCTTCCGCTTTTTGCTCATTCTCGGCATATTGCATTTCCTCCTGTTTTAGTGTATGGTTTCGGGGCGATTTTCGGCAAAATTACGGTCATAGAGCCGCTTAAAATCTCCCGAAGTATCAACGATAGGGTAGACTATCCCCCTATCAGATTGTCGTGTTTCGGTATCATTTCGGTGTCAGTTCGCCAGTTCTCCCCGGTGTCGTTCCTCCCCTGAATCTCACAGCGGCGTATCGCTCCCTTTGGTATGCTCGTTTCGGTCAGGGTTCCTCCACATCCCTGCCAAAAGTCATGGCACTACATCGCCGGGGAAGCATATCCCACACAGGCTGGTCATTCGATTGGAATAATCCATCGATGAACTACCTGTATCATAGAACATTTTTGTGCCCTGTGCCGTATGTCCACAAAGTAGGAATTAGGGGTAAAAATCGGAAATTTCCACGATTGCGGAAAGTGTGATATAATCCAGTTAAGCGGCAGAAATACAACCGCTGGAAAGGAGCGTGCGCCCATGAAAGGAGCAACTACCATACAGGAACGTCTTTGGGAACTCCGCAAGGACAAAGGCTTAAATTTGGAAGAATTATCAGAGCTGACGGGCATTTCCAAATCAGCTCTTGGAAGTTATGAGAAAGAGGATTATAAGGAAATCAATCATGGCAACCTTATCACGCTGGCAGACTTCTATGAGGTTTCCGTTGATTATCTGCTGTGCCGGACAGAGAACCGGGAACAGATCAACACACCATTAACAGGGCTTCATTTGAACGATGAGATGGTGGCACTTTTGAAAAGCGGTCGAATTAACAACCGTCTGCTCTGTGAGCTTGCCACTCATAAGGATTTTATCAAGTTTCTTGCGGATATTGAGATTTATGTAGATGGGATTGCCACCATGCAGATTCAAAACCTCAACGCCCTTGTCGATACTGTCCGGCATGAAATCATTGAACGGTATCGCCCCGGCGAAGATGACCCCCATTTGAAAGTGCTACAAGCCGCCCATATCAGCGATGATGAATATTTCAGCCACATGGTGCTGGATGATCTCAACCTCATTATCCGGGATATTCGGGAAGCCCACAAAAAGGATAGTGAAAGTGCCCCACAGACCACCGTTGCCGATGAACTGAAAGAAAATCTGGAAGCGGTCGAAAAATTCAAGGGTAGTCGGGATGAAAAGCTGGTCATCCTTTATTGCAAGCAACTCGGTATCAACTATAAAAATCTGTCGGAAGAAGAATTCCGCTGGCTCATTCGGATTCTCAAAAAATCAAAGAAAATGGGAACGCCTATCAGCCAGAGGAAAAAACGGTAACAAAAAACCGCTGTTGCATGGTTGTGTTAGCTTCCATGTAGCAGCGGTTTATGCTGTGGTTATTCAGTTGAAATTTCAGAAAGACAGGCTGGAATTTATGAACTTAATGCCGTTACCAATGATAAATATCTTTCTGTCTTTTTCTTAATATCATCTTCACTAACACCATAATAGATATACAAATCTTTTGAAATTTTCTCAAACTGTTTCATTACTTTCTTGTTTCCAGAATAAGATATACCGAATATATTCCAAATATAATCTATCTCCATCTCAAGAGAATCATCACCGATTCTTATTTCATATAGATGAAAGTTCATAGGAATTACATTATCTGGCATTTCGGCAATCATTTCGCTTCGAGTCTTTATTTTACAAAAATATTCTCTGACAGATTCTTCATTAGAAACATCCGGCTTTGGAATATCCTTCATTTCACCTAAAACTTCTGGTTTATGCTGTAAAATCAAACTCTCCTTTAGGTTTTTTTGTTGTTCAATATATTTTCTCTCAGTTGAATTAGTTTCAATTAGATTGTAGGTATTCATTGCATATTGTACCAATTCATCAAGAGTATGTGAATCTGCAACCACTTTCTTCTCTACTATCTTACGTCTATATCTGTAGATAATATTTCGTATCCTTACTTTTAGAGGCTTTTTCCGTGTTCTGCCAGCTATAAAAATACTTGTTGGGCCATCTGCACCACCTATTATTGAAACTTCACTTTTGCTTTTTTCTTTCATAAGTGTTCATCCTCGCAAATTGGAATTTGACTAATCCTACATGTGCATCATATTACACTCATGTAATTATCCTCTACATAAACAGCTTTTCCATCAGCAAGCTTAATCTCATCTTTGCCGTTCGGTAATACTGTTGTTTCAGAACCATTCCAATGGGGGATAATAGGATTGTCAATAATATGTAATCCATCTGTTAAATTTCCCGCCGCATACATACTTCCTGCACTGATTCCGACATATATAAGTCCGTTTTTAATTGCATTATTAAGTATTCTATCAAAACCAGTTCTAGACATTTCACGACAAAGCACAGATACATCACCACCACTGACAAAAACAGCATCAAATTGGTTTAATTCTTCAAAAGTTAATAGCCTTGTAAGCATAAACGGGGTTGTAACATACGAAGAATAGGTTCTTTGATAGTCTTTTGAAAGAATTAATTCCAGATTGTACACTAATATATTTTCGTACTGAATTCCCATTAGAAAGAGTTCATGAAAACATATTGCAAGCGACTCTCTTGCACCATCTGTTTCAATGCCAGCTGTTGGAATATAAAGCACTTTCACATCCTTCGGACACTTTCCAATAATATCAAAGAATTTCTCTTTCATCTTATCGGTCAACCCTGCAGATGTAAGAAATAGATGTTTTCCATTCATATTCTTTTACCTCGTCAAACTCCGATTTATCATAATCATTCTACCATACCGTTATGAATAAATCATCTCATGCAAAACAATTTCTTCTGCCCGATTGTGAATGTTATTGCAACGCTGCACCCATTCCATCTGACAGATACTCTTTAATTCTTCTGTGACCCCCTCAGCAGCTTTCATCTGCTCTATGATTGTACCTAATCGCTTCTGTGCCTGTTCGTTCAGATCTGCAAGATATGTCCATAATTCCCCTGTCAGGGTCAATGTATTCAATCTGGCTGGGTGGACTTCTCTTAAATATTCCCGGTGCATCCGTCCGTACTTTCCGATAGGGCGGTGTTCCTCCGGCAATTTCAAATCTGGGATGTAGTAATCTCCGACAAGGATATAATCAATTCCGTTTTCTGTTATTCTTGGTTTCAATTCGCTCATGTTCCTTACCTCCTGTGGAAGCAGGCTCGTCTGGTACTAACTCAATCACATCGGTAATCTCACAATTCAGCGTTTCGCAGATACGGGCTAATGTGTCCATGCTGATGTGCTTTCCCTCTTTGCTCATGTTGGCAATCATATTCGTTGTCATACCGGCGGCAAGCCTTAAATCTTCTTTTCTCATATCACGCTCTAACAGTGTATGCCAGAGTGGTTTATAGCTGATGTGCATATTGCTTTCCTGCCTTTCTATCCATACCACCGGGGCGGCTGCCCCGGCAGGAACTTTTCTCTTATTATAACACCAATCTTGTGTAATCACAATTTATTCTTGTATCTTGCCGCTGATACCGTCTGGATTGTGCTTTTCCTTTCTTTTTGTTCCCTTTAATTAGCCATAAACTGCTTAACACCCTGCGACTTTGCTGATGTGTGATAAAGAAGTAGTAGAAGTGTAAAAAATTTTGCCGTTCCTATCCGGCGTTTGCGCATTGCGCCGGATAGGTCGGGCGGTCATTCGGGCAGGTCTACCTTGCCAACGAAAGAGTAATAAATATCAATGTCCTGTCTGCGTGTGCCGTTCTCGTCATAGCTGCACTCATGCACAACGATTTTCTCCACAAACTCACGCAAAAGGGTAGGGGTAAGTTCTTCAAAGCTGGTGTACTTGCGGACAACATTCATAAACTTTTCTGCGTTTACCGTGGCTTCCTGCGCTTTGGAAAGCTCTGCCCGGATAGCGGCGGCTCTCTCTTTCAGTTCTTTCTGCTCGGCTTCATAGTCTGCCGACAGCTCCGTGAAACGCTCGTCTGAAATGCGCCCGGTCACGCTGTCCTCATACAGCCGCTTGAAGATAGCGGATAACTCGCTGATACGCTTCTCGGCGGCTTCCAGCTCCTTTTTCCTTGCGGCGTTCCTGCGCTTGCCCCCGTCCTCGTTCTGCTCGATCAGCAGCTTCATAAACCGGGCTTCGTGCTTCGCTGCATAGCTGGTGACTTTCCGCAGATTGTCGGTCACTCCGGCGGTCAACAGGTCGGTGCGGATAAAGTGCGCCGTACAGTCACGGGTACGCTTCTTGTAGCTCCCGCAGATATAACAATCCTGCTTGCGGGTGGCGTTCTGGTAACGCTGCTGGTAAAGGACGCTGCCGCAGTCGGCACAAAAGAGTATGCCGGAGAATAAGCCCACTTCATCATAGCGGTTCGGGCGTTTGCGCTGCTTGCGTAACTCCTGCACACGCTCCCACATCTGGGTGTCAATGATAGGCTCATGGTGGTTCTCGAAAATCGCCTGTTTCTCAATGGGGTTCTCTACGCTGTGCTTGGTCTTGTAGGACGGCTTCTCCGTCTTGAAGTTTACCAGACAGCCCGTGTACTCCCTGTTTTCAAGGATATGTACCACGGTATTGGTCGCCCACTTGCACTCATAGCCGGGGTGGTAGCGGCGGGTGCTTCCCGTCCGACGGTATTCCAGCGTTCCCGGCGTGGGGATCTCCTGCTCTGTGAGCATACGGGCTATCTTGGTCGGCCCGTTCCCGGCAAGGCACAAGCTGTAAATCTGCCGCACAACAGGGGCGGCTTCCCCGTCAATGATAAAATTTTCGTCCTCGTCCATAAAGTAGCCGTATACGGGTTTGCTCGTGACGGGCTTCCCGCTCATACCCTTAGACCGTTTTACTGCTTTGATTTTCTTGCTCGTATCTCTCACCAGCCATTCGTTAAAAATGTTCCGCAGAGGGGCAAAATCATTGTCGCCCTGTGCGCTGTCCACTCCGTCATTGATAGCGATAAAGCGGACGCCTTTCTGTGGGAAAATCATTTCCGTATACATTCCCACTTGCAGATAGTTTCGCCCTAACCGTGACATATCCTTGACGATAACGGTGCCGACTTTTCCGGCTTCAATGTCCGCAAGCATGGCTTGAAAACCGGGTCTTTGGAAGTTCGCCCCAGAATAACCGTCATCTGTGTACCATTGCAGATTGGAAAAGCCGTTCTGCTTCGCATAGGTTTCAAGAATACGCTTCTGGTTTGAAATAGAATTGCTCTCACCTTGCAGCTCGTCCTCGTGGGATAATCTCGGATAAAGGGCGGTAATAAGGTTTCGGGTGGTCTGTCTTAACATAGTGTCCTCCATTTCCGACAGCCAGCCCCACTATTCCGTATGACTATCATACCACACGCCGGGGCTGGCTGTACAGTCCTTTCTGCTTCTTTACGTCCCGTCAAATTGCCGATTTTTGTGTAGCAGCTTCCGCTTCCAGCACTTTCAGCATTTTATCGGCGGCGGTGGCGGTGGTGTCCTGCTTGAAATAGCCGGAAACGACAAGGACAGAATTACCTATGCGGATTTCCGTCACGCAATCCGGGCGGCGGGTGCTGCGGTCATTCTTTGGGGTGTTGGTCATAGGCGGCTCTCCTTTCTGTTCATCAGCTTTTTCAGTTGTCCCATTTTCTCCTGCGCCGTGGCTTTTCGGAAGTTGCTCCCGGTAAAGCGGACAGGAGAACACATTTCAATCAGACGGTCATAAATGCGGGCGTGGGCGGTGTCCTCCGGGTGCTGCAAGTCCTCCAGCGTGAGATTAGTCGTGACGATCAGCGGCCTGCCGCTGCGGTAACGGCTGTCAATCACGTTGTAGACCTGCTCTAAGCCGTATTCCGTTCCCCGTTCCATTCCAAAATCGTCAAGGATAAGCAGCGGGAAGCTGCAAAGTCGGGAGATATATTCATTCCTGCCCTCAAAGCTGGCGGCAAGGTCACCCAATATCAATGCAAAGTTTGTCATGCACACGGGGATTTCACGCTCCATAAGGGCATTTGCGATACAGCCCGCAAAATAGCTCTTGCCTGTGCCAACGCCGCCCCATAGCAGATAGCCAATGTTGCGCTCTTTCATGGTTTCCCAGTTCTCCACATAGAAATGGGCGTGTTCCATTTGCGGGCACTTGCCGTTGTCGTTCTCAAACGTCCAGCCCTGCATAGCCGGGTCTGTAAAGCCCCGCCGCTTCAACCGCTCGACAGTTTCAAGGTGACTGCGCTGTTTCTCTGCGGCTTCCCGTTCCTCACGCTCTGCCCGCTGGCAGTCACATTCTGCCGGGTGGCGGTCACGCCCCAGCCATGCGGCGGTTTCTTTGGGGAAATAGCCCTCTTTGGGCTTGTGGCACTTCCCGCAGTATAAAAGCCCGTCCTCGCCGGTGTAGTCCTCCGGCTCCGGCGTGGTGTCGGTCATATTCAAAATCATTTCATCAAATCCATTCGTCATAAGCTCTCGCCCTCCTTACAGGTATAATCGGGTATGCCCTTTTTCGGGGCTTTCTTGGCTGCGTCCTCCTGCGCCCACTTGAAAATCGTGGCTGCATGGCTCTTGTATTTCCTCCCGCTGGAAGCGATATGGCAGGATAGGCGGTCAATGTAATACTCCCACTTGCCGGGAAGCTCTGTTTTCAGCCCGTCAAGCTCCGTATCGGAAAGAATGACATTGTGGTATCTGCCATAGGCGGCGGGGGCGGGGTGTCCCGTTTCTAACTCTCTCTCTTTTTCTATTTCTATATCTATCTCTTTCTCTATCTCTATCTCTGGTGGACAAATGTCCGCTCGATATGGTGGACATTTGTCCGCCCCTGTCTGCGGCAGGGCTTTTTGTTCCTGCAAAGCCAGCCGCGCCCTGCGCTTGCGCTCCCCCTCGGTAGAGGACTGGCCGATTAAAAGCTCAATGTTGCTCATGTAGAGTGCGCCGCTTGGCAAAGGCTCCACAAGCCCCAGCTTCATAAAGATTTTCAAAGCTCTCTCTACGGTACCTACCTGCTGGCGGGTAATGGTCGCAATCATCTGGGCGGTGTAGGGGATATTCTCGTCAAGCTGCAATTTCCCGCCGTTTTTCAGCGATTTCAAGTACAGCTTCAAGAGAATGTTGGAATAGATAACGCCGTCCTGCATACTTTCCAGCAGAACGATTGCATCATCGTCAAAATAGCTCTCTTTCAGCTTGAGGTAGTAATATTTGCGGTTATCTGCCATAGGCTGCGTCCTCCTTTTTCCAGCGTTTGGAATAATAGCGAGGGCATAGTATGATAACCGCCCGGAAGCTCTGTTTGCAGTCACGGGTGCAGCCCCGGCATAGGTCGTTGTAAGTGATACGGTTGCGGTGGTTGAGGAAGAAAGACCATTCCAGCCGCCGCTTCTTGCTCATTCTCGGCAATGGTAAGCTCCTTTCTGCCGTTCCTATCGGTGTAGCGGGATAGGGGGCATTTTCTGTATGTTCTCGGTATCATTTTCGGGCTTTTTCTGCCCTGTAAGCCCCGTTTGGAAGTCGGGGAGTATTGCGGTAAGGGTTCATATCATACCTGTATTTTTGTAGGGTTTCGGTATCATTTCGGGGCGGTCTTTAACGCTCCTGTTCACGCTTTTTCTGCTGGCTCGGTGCGCCCCTTAAAATCTGGTCGATATTGCGTCTGACTGTCTGAAGCTCCTGCGCCCGCTGGCGTTTCTCCCGGTAGTCGTTATATCCGGCGTTCTTCTGGACGGTAAGCTGCTCAATCTCCCTTTGCAGGGCTTTGCTGGCTGGCAGCTTGGTTATTCCATGCTCCCGGAAATAACGGGCGGCTGTGTCCGCTATGATAAAATCGCTTTCGTGCTGTTCCCGGTAGGCTCTCCGGGCTTTCTCCGATTTCTGCGCTTTCAGACCGTCACGGGCGGGCTTCGTGCCGATATAGCCCAAAAGGTTGCGCTGCAATTCCTTTTTCTCCCGGATAGCGGCTTCCAGCCCTTTCAGTCCGGCAAGGCTCTCCTGCGTGGCGGTGTTGGCTGCGGAAATGGCAGCGTCCAGCTCGTCCGGGGAAGAAAAGCCATACTGCTGGTAGAGCATGAGGGTAGCCGACATCTGTTTGAGGTTGTGCATGGTCGCCCACTTCTCATAGCCCCGTCCTTTCCCCTCGGCTCGCTTGGCGGCTATGTCTACCATGCGCTGTACAGCGTCATTGTTCGGGGCGTTTTTCGCTTCTTTTTTCGTCCGTAAGCGGTCTTTGATACTGCCGGGGTATTCCGCTATGGCTGCGGGTTTTTCGGCGGCTCTGGCGGCGTTCTGCTCCAAAACGGAGAGGACAGCAGCCCGGTCAAAATCGTCCCCCAGCTTCCGGGCGGTAATTGGCTTCGTCCTGTCCGGCGTGAGGTAACTTAGCCGCCCCCGGCTCTCCTTGACGGTCACACCATGCCGGAGAAGCAGGGCGGCAAACTCATCAAAGCCGGAAGCAGCGGCAAGGGCTTCCCGGATAGTCCGGCGCAGCTTCGCCTTATCCGTTTCAAACTTGGTCTGCCGGGGCGCGATACCGTCCGCAGCAATAGGGGCGTTGGCTCTGTCAAGGGCAGCCTGTCCTTTCTTCTGCGCCCAATACTCACGCTCGGTAATGCGTTCTTTGCTGCCGTTCAAAAGGTCTATCTGGTAAAGCCCCTCGCTGTGGCACATCTCCATGACTTCGGCTTTCAGATAGTTCATAGCTGCGTCCGTACAGCGGTGCTTGCAGCCTGCTTTCCTGTCCGCTGGCCTGTCCATGTGGGGCAGCATGGGAACCTCCGCAATCCGCAGACTGTTAATGACGATATGCACATGGATATTTTCGGTGTGGCTGTGTCCGTCCGGGTGGGTGCAGACAAGGGCCTGGTGTCCGGGGAAATGCTCGGCGCAGAACTTCTCGCCCAGCTCCTGCGCCCGATCAACGGTCAAGCCGTTGTCCGGGCCGTCCCGTGGGTCAAAGCTGATGATGTAGTGGTGGCTCTTTACGTCCTCCCGTTTCTGGTTCTTGCCGTAGCGGAGATTGGAGCGCATACAGGCAACGGCAAAATCCTCCCCGCCACAATTCAGAGAGGATATGCGGTAGTCTACCCTCGGTATGAGCCGCCCGTCTGCGTCAAGGGTGGGCTTCATGGTAAACTCGTCATGCTCGAATGTGAGGTATTTTTCAGCGTCCCCGTAGTTGGCATTTTTAGAGCTGATATGTTTGAGTATCGCCAACGGCTTCACCTACTTTCTGCAAGACTTCAAACTTCAAGGCGGCAAGGTCGGCGGCGGCTCCCCGCACTTCCTTTTCCAGCCCCCGGTAGGGGCTTCCGTATTCGTTCAGGCTCCGGGCAATCTGGTTTAAGTTGCCGCCGATTTTCCCGTACTCTGCCGTGAGCTTGGAGAGGGCGGCAAGCAGCCCGTCATTGACCGGGGAAACGGTGACAATGGGGCGTATGGTCGCTTTCCGTATGGCTTGCCGGATAAACTCGGACTGGCTGATTTCATAAGCCGCCAGCCGCCCGGTGAAGTCGGCGTATTCTTCATCGGTCATGCGGGTCTTTACCACATGACGGCGGTGGGGCGTATTGTATTTCTTTCGCATGGTCTGTGACCTCCTTTCTCGCCCGACAGGGCGCATAGCAGGGTTTGGGGAAGGCACTCCCCAACAAGATTCCCGCAGGGGCAAAAATAAGCGGAGAGCGAATTTTGGCACCTCGGTAGAATCTTGCTCTGAAAAACTCCGGCGTTCCCCGGCTCCCGTCCTTTCCGCTAACAAAACGTTTCAAAAGGGCTTTGCTACCCGCTATTCCGGCTTATCTTGAAAATTTTCCTTTCACTACCTACAACACCACGCAAAGCAAAATGGACGGAGATTTTTAGAATTTCCCCTCTATTCCCTACAACACCACGCAAGCCGGAATAGGCGGACAATGGCAGTATTTTTTTCTTTGATACCCTCTACGGATAAGTAAGGGATTTTGCCAACTGCGGCGGCTATTTTCCCTTTTGTTTTTTCATACTGGGGATTTTCAAAAATGCCAAACAGGAACGAAAAAAAGCAGCAAATCTGTTGAATAGATTTACTGCTTTCTGGTTGCCGGCGAAGCGGCGGTTATTCAGTTGTAGGCGGTAGGGCTATCTCCCAAAGCGGAACTTGAAAATAGCTGTGAGAAGCGTCTGGGTGATGTAGTCCTCTGTATCTTGGTCTACCCGTCCATTCACACGGGCGGCACATTGTATGCGGCGGCGGTAATACTGCAATACAGTTCCCACCGCTTCCGGCTCCCCGCTGGCGGCTTGGACGATTGTTTCATAGGGGAGAAGCCTATTATTTCTCATATGCCATTCCCTCCATTTCCGCTTGGAGCTGCCGTAGGGCTTTTCGGATATGGTAGCCCGCTGTGCTGCGGCTGCGCCCGTACTGTCTGCCAATTTCGTGCTGTGGAATACGCTTGAAAAAGGACAGGTAAATCATTTCCCGCTCCCGTTCGTCCAGCCGTGACAGGGCTTCCGCAAGTAAACCGCTGCTGAAAATGACCGTATCGCCGCAAAGGGTAAGTATGTATTCCTCGTCCGGCTCCGGGGCTTGGAAATATTCATCTGTCGTGCCTAAAGGGTAGTGCTTTTCGTCTGTGAGGTATTCAAGGGATATTTCTCTTTTGTGCTTCCTGCTCCGTGTCCTCGCTGCGTTGATCGTTGCATTTCGGATAACGACTTTGCAAAAGGCATGGAAAGTGTACTCGATATGTTCCCGATATTCTTCTGTACAGGTCATGGAAAATCCCCCTTTCCTCCCAAAAGGGCTGTGGCTGGTTAGTAGTTGCTTTTTATGATAGTAAGGGGCGGCAGCACTTTAGGCTGTCGCTCCTTGACTGCCTAACTGCAAAACCGGGCGGGGCTGTCAACGGCGGGCGAAGCCCGTTCATCTTGACCGTTGACTGGCTCGGCCGGGTTTGCTATTTATCCGGCAAACTTGAATTTATTTTAAGCTATCACGTTTTACCTTTTTAAGCCTTACTATCATTACCATAGGAATTTCTTTATTGTTTTTGAAACATTCTTCATAAAATCCATCAATGACAAATCCAGCTCTGAAACAAAGGTTAAAAATATCTTGTATGGAACGATGATAATAAATCTGCTCCTCCGGCTGCCCTTCGATCGCTATATCATAGTAACTGTGCGGTGTCATATATTTTTCAGTCAATGTGATAAAACAAGGGTGCTGCGTTGCAAAGACAAAAATCCCGTTTTCCTCCAATAGTTCATAAACAGCCATAAAAAGCGGTTCAATATCCGTAATATCCATAATTGCCATATTAGAAACTGCTTTCGTAAAGGCTCGATTTCTTTTTAATCCTAATAAGCTTTCTCTATTGGTCGCATCCGCTACGCAAAACTCAATTTGTTTTGCATATTGTGATCGCCGTCTTTTAGCCAATTCTATCATTTTTTTGCTGTAATCAAAAGCGACGACCGAAGCGCCTCTCTGTGCAAGATACGAAGAATAATTTCCATTGCCGCACGCAATATCCAAAATGTAATCCGAAGGATCAGGAGAGAGAAGTTCCGTTACTTTGGGACGTACTACCTCTCTGTGAAATTCATTGGATTCGTCACCCATTGCATCATCCCAAAATTGTGCGTTTTTCTCCCAGATCTTTTTGCTTTCCTCTGTTCCCATGTTCTCTCCCACTCCCAAAATTTGCCTTTTTGCTTCCATTAAATCTTCCTTACTATATTCCATTGTTACCCTCCATAACTTCTGATTGTTGCCGTCTTGACTATTATGTATCTTTTCTTTCCAAAATGGTATAGGCTTTTATTTTTATAATGCTGCAAAACTTTTCTTCTGTAAGGTATTCAAAGGATATTTCCCTTTGCCGCCGCTATTGGAAAGCCAAAAGCAGCGGCTTTTTTACGCGATATGACCGAAAAGACTAGAAAGCAGGATATGTCATCATTTGTCATTTCTTCTCAATGTAATAACTGCATGGCATATCAAGCCAAATACAAGAGAAAAACAGCCACCGCCAAATAGTGATGCTCCCCACCCTGCACCCGACATTGTCATAAAACCGCCAACAAAGAAAATACCAATGCCAAGAAATATCCCGACACCATAAAAAAGTCCAATTGCCATATCATACTTATTAAATTGTCGTTTCTCTTTTTTTCACATGTTTCCATTTTTGTTATTACCTCCTTCGCAAAATCGTCCATGTGGACTCCAAAAAGAAAACAAATTTTTTTCAACGTATTTAAATCGGGTTCATTAACATCTCTCTCCCAATTCGATAGCGCCTGCCGGGTAACATTCAATTTCCCAGCCAGTTCTTCCTGTGTCATTCCCGATTGTGTTCGCAGATGACGTATTTGCTTTCCTGTTGTAATATCCGTCTGTTTCTGGTTCAAAATGGTTCCTCCTCTCTGATGCTGATTTTATCAATGATATTTCGCAATAGCCAGCAATGAACGTTTGCATTGCGCAAGATGTTACATTATCTTCTGAAACATATGCCGGATCTTGTCTAAACGGCTGTTCGGGCGGCGTGGCTGAAACACAGGCTCGCCGGAAGTTTCCTGATACCCTTTTAATTCTGTAATGCAGACACTTCTTCCATTTGTATAAAAATTCAAATCATTTCTATATTCACCAATACAACGGGCAGGGATTTCCCCCTTAAAAATAACTTCATCTTTTTCAAGTCTGGTTGATTCAATGATTGCGCAATACTTTGGTGCGTCATTATAAGCCCGTGAAAGATATTCCTGCGGTGCAAAAAGGGTAAAGGAAAGGTATGGTTCCAACAGTTGTGTTCCTGCTTTTTTCAATGCCTGCTCCAACACGACAGGCGCAAGAAAACGAAAATCAGCGGGGGTGCTGACCGGGCTGTAATAAACTCCATAATCAAAACAAATTTGGCAGTCTGTCACTCCCCAGCCATATAAGCCCTGCTCCATTCCATAACGCACACCCTCCATGACGGCATTTTGAAAACTTTGGTTTAAATAGCCGAGAGATACCTCGCTTTTATATTGTGTTCCGCTTCCAACAGGAAGCGGTGTTACAGTCAAACCAATAGATGCCCAAAACGGATTCGGCGGCACTTCAATATGAATCGTGTAGCTCGCTTTTTTTTGCGGTCTTTCCAGATAAATAACCGAAGGCTCTTTCATAGCCACGCCCACATGATATTTTTCTTCTAATAGCGAACAAATAACTTCTAACTGTACTTTTCCCAAAAAAGATAATATAATCTCATGTGTAACAGTATCAATGTCAAAATGCAAAAGAGGGTCTGTATCAGCAATCTCTGTGAGGGCATTTAACAGGGCTTCCCTTTGCTCCGGCTTTTGCGGCTCTACCGTTGTCCGAAGTAATGGCATGGGATTATCAATCCGTGTTTTGTGAGGCAGGAGTTTTTCATTTCCCAGAATGTCGTTCAGTTTCAAAGTATCATCAGCTAAAATAACAATTTCTCCCGGACAGGCATGGTCAACCGGGACGATTTCACCATTTGACGGAATACACATTTCTGTAATCTTTATTTTTTCCTTTTTTGACAGCAGCAGGGTATCCCGTAAATGGAGCGTCCCATGATACAGGCGTAAATAAGAAAGCCGTTTTTTCCTCTCTGTATACTCAACCTTAAAAACATATCCACATAATTCAGACTGAATATCGTCTGTTTCTGTAATGAAAGTTTCTGTAATCGCTTCAATCAGTTTTTCTGTTCCTAAATTGTCTTTTGCACTCCCATGATAAACAGGAAACAAAGAGCAGCATCTGGTTCTTTTGCACTTTTCATATTGTAATTCCTGTATATCCAAAGAATCCTCTGCAACATATCGTTCTAATAGTTCATCGCTTCCGGAAATAATCATATCCCATTTGTCCAAATCAGAAATATCGGTCATGGTTATCTTTGGCGACAGGGAAACCTCCTGCATGACAATCATATCACTGGTAAGTTTATCTTTAATGCTTTGGTAAACACGCCGCAGGTCGATCCCATTTTGGTCTATCTTATTTATAAAGATAATTGTCGGAATGTCCATTTTCTGAAGCGCATGGAATAATATACGGGTTTGTGCCTGTACGCCGTCTTTTGCCGAAATGACTAAAACAGCTCCGTCAAGGACAGATAAAGAGCGGTATGCTTCGGTTAAAAAATCCATATGACCGGGAGTGTCCACGATATTGATTTTATAATCATTCCAGCAAAAAGAAGTAACCGCTGTCTGAATGGTAATTCCGCGCTGCCGTTCCAAAATCATAGTGTCTGTTCTTGTAGTTCCTTTATCCACGTTTCCTTGTTCCGCAATCGCTCCACTGGTGTACAGCAGGCTTTCCGTCAATGTTGTTTTTCCTGCGTCTACATGGGCGAGAATTCCAATATTGATTATTTTCATGTGATTGTCCTCCTTTTACAGCCCCAAAAGGGCATAAAAATCCCCAGCAGTAAAATACTTTTACCACTGGGGATTATAATTTGCGGACATACACATATACAGCATACACCTGTTTGTGATTGCTGTTTTTCGGATATGTCAAAATTGATAAGGCAAAAGTATTTTTAAATTGGGTACAAAAAACCAAGCCCCCACAAAAGGGACTATCATAATCCTTTGTTCCCACTATTTGATTATAGTTTTATTTAAGAATACCTTGCCGCATATTTTTTACTCCTTTTTTGGAATGATGCTATTATATCACATTAGTTTTAGGAAAGAAAGTACCTAAAAGAAATTTTTCTTCCCCTTATATGTAACAATCATACCGACTTTCTGGCGTTCAGAATGGTTTCTGCTGTCTGCTGTGGTGTTTGGTTGGAATTGTCCAGCCAAAAGCCGATCCGTGGTGTTGTCTGCATAAATGTATCGTATAAGGTTTCAACCGTAAAGCCGGAATAGCCTGTTTTCTCCCTGTATCGTTCCCTTCCTTTTATTGTTTCCACATCTGGACAAAGAACGACAACCTCAACAGGGTATTTATGCGGCACAAAAAATATGTACATGTAACTAATTCAACACATTTATAATTTGAATAGGGACATTATAGCATTTACTAAATACAAATTCAATGTATACGGAAATAAAGATATAAGGAGTGGGAAGGATTCCGCCGTAGTCGGCATTGTAGGAAAATCCAAAAGTTTAGATTTTCCCACAATGCTTATCTTTTGGTCTTTGGTTCGGAATAGTGTAGTGCTGGCGGTCTATCTCTTGTTTTCGGTTGCTTGCTTCCTTACCGTACATGAGCATTGCTGGCCGGGTTATCCTGACCGTAACCTTCCAGAAGGTTGATGCCGCCCCAAACACACAGCGCACCGCCGAGGCCCACAACGATAGTCTGCAAAGTAGTAACCGCACTATTGAAAAATTCCATAAATTTACCTCCATAATTTTAGATTGATATGATTTGTTGATAAGGGAAAGCCGCCGGTCATTCGTTCACGGCGGCCATATCTTCATCCGACAGGTCTATGTCGTAGAGGTCAAAGGTTTCCTCCTGCGAAACCACTCGCTGCCGTTTCCGGCGCAGGGCGGTCAAGTACCTGTCCACGTCAAAATAGTTTTTCTTGTCGGCGTCGGAAAGGTATTTATAGCGGGGGTGACGGGTAATGTCATATTTCTCACTGAAAAACGGCCTGACACCGCGCACCTGCAAAATACACTTGCCTCCGTCCATCGTTGCGATTTCGTCCTGTGACATCAACTCCTTTCCTAACTTCTGATAATTCAATCCGTGAGAGGTCTGTGCGCCCCGGTTTTCGCTCTGGTTGTAGCTGTCGATAGTTTCTTTGCCCAGCACGTCAGAGATTTCCTTGGCGTTCTTGCCCCGCCCACTAAGAAAAAGCGTACAGTCGCAGTTGTCGGAAATGATTTCCGCAGCGTCCTTGTAGATGGCCTTTAACTGTGACTGGCTTTGCAAAATAATAGAAGCCGAGATTTCACGGCTTCGGATGGTGGCGATCAGCTTGTCAAAGTTGGGTATCTGGCCGATGTTCGCAAACTCGTCCAGTATCATGCGGACGTGAACCGGCAGCCGCCCGCCGTATTTATCATCGGCCCGGTCACAAAGCAGGTTGATAAGCTGGCTCTGTACCATTGCCAGAATGAAATTAAAGGTTGTGTCCGTGTCCGACATAATCAGGAAAAGCGCCGTTTTCTCGTCCCCGATGGTGTCAAGTTCCAGTTCGTCGTCCTCCATCAGCTCCCGCACCTCGCGGATGTCAAACGGGGCCATTCTTGCGCCCGCGCTGATAAGGATTGAGGAACGGGTCTTGCCCGCCGAAAGCAGGAATTTTTTATACTGTCGGACGGCAAAGTGGTCGGGGGCGCGTTCTTCCAATCGCTCAAACATCATATCCACCGGCGATTGAAATTCCGGGTCGTCCTCGCGAGCTTCACTGGCATTTATCATTTCAAGCAGCGTCGTGAAGTTCATTTCTTCCTCCGGCGCTTCCTGCCAGATATAGCCGATCAGGGCCGTGTAGAACAGCCGTTCCGATTTCACCCAAAAATCTTCGGCGGATTTTTCGCCCTCGCCCTTGGTGTTGCAGATCAGGGTGTTTACCAGCTTCAACACGTCTTTTTCCGAGTGCAGATACCGAAACGGGTTGTATTTCATGCTCTTGGAAAAATTGATGGTGTTCAGCACTTTCACGCGGTAGCCGCTGCGGATAAGGAGCTGGCCCACTTCACCGATCAAGCTGCCCTTGGGATCGGTTATCACAAATGAGGTTGGATAGTCCTTGGACACACATTGCATCAGGTTCGGCTTCACGAAGAACCGGGTCTTGCCGGAGCCGGAACCGCCGATTACAAGAACATTTTTATTTCTTGCGGTTTTGGGGTCTTTCGGCCTGTTGTTCATGGTAAGCCGTTCCGTCTGTGTCAGCAGAATGTTGTTGTCAAAATTGGGGTCGATATAGGGGGCTATATCCTTGGGGCCGCCCCATCGGGCGCTGCCATACTCCACACCTTTGCGGTATTTCTTGGCGTTCTTGCCTTTGCAGTACACCATAAGCCGCAGCGCCGCAGCACCGGCGACGCCGATCAGCAGGTCAAAGAGGTGGAAGCTGGGGGCGGCACTTTCAAAGGCCGCCGCGCAGCCATCCGCAAAGTGCAGGAGCTTTTGGGAAAGGTCGATGCCCTCCGCCAGCCGGTACGCCTGCCCCAGCTTGCCGAACAGATAGACAAACAGCAGATAGGGCAGATTGGCGATTATCAGTTTTTTCATTTCCGGCTTCATCGTGACAGCCCCCTTTCTTTGAATTTTTCCTTGGCCCGGTCAGCGTTGCGGGCCGCTGCCTTTTCCTTGCTTGCGGCAATGTTCTTGCGGATCGAGGGCCGTTCCTCCCGCTGCAACTTCTTGGCCGTGAACTCCTTGAACGCCTGTTCCATGTTGCCGGCGTCCTTGGCCTTGAAAATCACGATGTAGTGCGGGGGCTGGGTAGTGGCGTCTTTTCGCAGCGTGAAGTCCACGCCGTATTTCTTGGCACAGGGCTTAAACAGTCCAATGTTGGCATCGGTGATCTCGATATTGGACAGGGCCGCCCCGTGCTTTTTGAGCTGCTTTAGGCTCTGCTGGCCGTGGTGCAGCTTGGTCTTGCCCTTGTTTTGGGTTTCCAGAAACTTGCGGGCCGCCGCTTGCAGCACTTGGATTGTCAGCTTGGCCGATTTGATAGAAAAGGCTATTGTCTTTTGGGTTACTTCCTCCTGCAATCGCTATCCCTCCTTTCGCAGAAGTGCGGCGGGACGGTTAAGGTGGCACCGTCAGCCGCCGCAGGAAACAGAAAAGGGACAGCCGCTTGCGCCGGTTGTCCCCGATTAAATCCTCACCCGCAGGCCGGAAAGGTCGTCGGCACGGATACCAACCAGATACCAGTTGGCCCCGTACTCAATGCGGGTGGGCTTCCATCTGCCGCCCACCATCACGTCAAAGGTTTCTCCACAGTGCAGGCCGCCGTAGTAGTCCGCCAGATCAAAGCGAATGTCGTAACGGTCGCTGCGCTCGTCGAAAATCAATGCACCCTGTTTCATAGGGCCGTCCTCCTTTCAGATTTTGCCGGTGTTCATGTCATGGGCCACCAGCGCGGCATAGTAACCGTTGATCGTGCTGGGCGCATTGAACAGCATAGCCAGCAGGTATTTCTTGATGTTGCGGATTTCCGAAGTGTTCTTGCTCAAACAGTCAAAGACAAACTCGATGTGAGAGCTGTCCAGCTTCATAAACTTGGATTTCACCAGCTCTGCCGGGTAATCGTCCCCGGCAATGCGGATGGTCTTGCGGGCGCTGCATACGGTTTCCACCAGCAAGTCCACAATTTCGTCCAGCGTTTCCCGGTCAATGCCCTTGACGTGCTGGAAAAGGTGTTCGTACTCGATGTTGTCCATGATGATTTGACGATAAATCTCTATGGCGCTCTGTGATTTCGCTTCCGTTCCTTTCCGTTCCGGCGGCTGTGCCGCCTCGTCCTCCAAAGGAGAGGGTCGGGAAAGGATAGGAATGGGATCGGTAATTGATACATCAGTAATTGATTTTTCTTTACTTGATATATCTTTATTTAATTGCGTTGGTTTTCCCAACGTAGGCTTTTCCTGCGTTGGATTATCCAACATTGGATTTTCCAACGTAGGTGAATCCGGCACAGGCTGGGGCTGTTCATAGATCACATAGTCCGCGCCGCGCAAGCGCCCTTGACTGTCGCGCTCACGGGATCGGACGATGTACCCGGCCTGTTCCAGCTCCCGGATTGCGGCCCGGATCGCGTCGATCTGCTCCCGGTTGATAAGGGATAAGCCTTTGAGCGTATAGTCCCAATCTTCCGGCAGGGAGAGCATTTGCGATAACAGGCCCTTGGCTTTCAGGGATAAGTCCTTGTTCCGCAGGTGGTGATTGGACATCACCGTGTAGCCCTTGTTACGCTCTACACGAAATACTGCCATATTCTCAACTCCTTTCACTCGAAATGTCACCGCGTCGTAGGCGGTCAGCTTGCCCGGCTGGTAGGGACATTCCGCATAGACGCAGAATTGATATTTCCAGTGCGGGCGATAAAAGCGGCAGGTGCCGCAGTCCTCCGGCGTGACCGCCTCGCCGCTGTCGTAGTGGTCGAAACCAGGCTTGCCCTGCATGAGCTGTTCAAAGGCCCGGTCGCTGCCGGAAGTGAAGTACATAGGCCGTCGCCTCCTTTCCGCTTTCGGGCAAAAAGAAAAGCCGCAGAATATGAAAACTCTGCGGCTCCGCCCATGAGAAAGGGACACCGCTTGCACGATGTCCCTTTCAGTCAACTATTTAGTTTTTTGTGTTCCCACACTCCATATCAATAACTACCGAAACCGTGATATAGTCCTCAATACGCTTATTACGGAATTTATCACCCTCGGCGTCAAACACCACATGGCGGGAAAAGTGCCTAAATCTAAGGATTTCTACAAGGTTTCTCTTTGTAGCAACACTATTGTCTCGACGTGCACCGTTCCCGGAAACATATCAACACAGCAGACTTTTTCTACACGGTATCCATATTTTGCAAACTCTACCAGATCCCGCGCAAGAGAAGTCGGCTTGCAGGAGATGTAAAGCATTTTTTCACACCTATATAAATCAACTATCTTCGGCAGAGCCTTCGGATGGATTCCTTCGCGCGGTGGATCAAGAACGATGAAGTCCGGTTTTTCTTCGATTTCATCGATCACCTTCAGCACGTCTCCGGCGAGGAAACTGCAGTTGGTAAGGCCGTTTGCCTCTGCGTTCTCTTTTGCAGCTGTAACAGCTTCTTCCACGATTTCCACGCCGATCACTTCTTTTGCGACCGGTGCAAGGATCTGGGCGATGGTTCCGGTTCCGCTGTAGAGGTCGAAGATCGTGCGGTCTTTCGTCTCGCCGACGAACTCGCGGGCGGTGCTGTAGAGAACTTCCGCGCCAAGGGAATTGGTCTGGAAGAAGGAGAACGGGGTGATCTTGAATTTCAGTCCGAGGAGTTCTTCATAGAAGTAGTCCTGTCCGTAGAGCACTTTTGTCTCATCGCTCTTTACAACATCTGCCAGGGAATCATTTATGATATGGAGGAATCCGACAACCTTTCCTTCCAGCGGCAGACCAAGCACTTCCTGCACGAGCGGCATCAGATCCCACTCTTCCTGGCTTGTGGTGACGAGATTTACCAGGATTTCTCCGGTATTCTCGGCTCTTCGAACCAGCAGGTGGCGCAGGTAACCCTCGTGGCTTATCTTGTGGTAGTAACTTGCGTTCCGCTCTTTAAAGTACGCCAGCACGCAGGTCAGAATCTTTGTGAAATCCTCATGCACGATTTTGCAGTCGCACGCGGTCAGGACATCGTAGGTGCTTCCCTTTTTATGAAGTCCGAGAGACAACGGGCCGTCCTTGTATTCATCGCCGAAGGAAAACTCCATTTTATTCCGGTATGCAAACTCCTTCGGACTTCCTTTGATTCCAAGGAACGGATAATCGGCCTCCCCCGCCTCATTGACCTGGCCGGCCTCCACGAGGGCATCGTCGAGCAGTTTTTTCACCTGACCGGCCTTCATTGCAAGCTGATCCTCATAACTCATCGTCTGGTACATGCATCCGCCGCAGGACGGGAAAATACTGCAGACCGGATCGCGCTTTTCCATCGGGGATTTTTCTGTTACTTCGAGCAGGCGGCCCTCCATGCGGTTCTTTCTTTTTTTGTTGATTTGAAAGCGGATCTTCTGTCCCGGAATTGCATTTTTCACGGTAACCGTCTCGCCCTCCACATGTACACGTCCTTTATTCGGGAAATCGATTCTTTCCACGACTCCCTCGTAAATTTCTCCTTTTTTCATTCTCTTCTCCTTCTATGTCAAACTGATTTCCGGACAGAAAAACTCCGGTACCACGTTCCGGCACCGGAGTTTCTTTTTTCCATCCTACTTATCTTCGTCTTCATCCTCGAAGTAATCGTCGAAATCGTCATCGAAATCATCTTCGAAGTCTTCCAGATAATCCGGAGTTACAAACCGGTATACTGCGTATGCGATTCCTGCAACTGCCGCTACCGCTCCGACAATGGCAAGAACCCATAAAATCACGTTTTTCGGTTTTTCGTTCTCACGTTCTCTCTGTTTTAAAAGCTCTAATACTTCATCAATCTTATTCATACTGTCCACCAACCTTTGCTTTAGATTAGAAACTTAACTTAACGATAGTATACCATACGAGCCGCAATTTTACCACAATTTCCGCTCTTTTTTATAAATCTTTTCGTTTCAACTCACAATCGGTATTTTCACAGAGTCTGACATGTCGAGAATAGTTCGACTGTGACTTTCCTCATGTCAGTGGAGGATACCGATTTCTCTCCGCCTACCACTGCCGTTATGTTTCTTTTAACAATTCATCCCACCACTTTAGAAGCTGAGGACTTCTTGTCTACTGGTGTTAAAATTCAGAATCCGCCGGCAGTTCCCGCAGAATCTTGTGGAACTGACCGCCGCAGCGCTCCATTTCTCCTAACACCTGGTCGATCCATTCACCCTTTGTATGCCAGTTTTCTCTGGTGAACTCAATATCCGAAGGACAGACAAAAAACTCTGTCTCCGGGTAGACAAGCTGGTAATACAGAATACACCGTCTCGCATGGAGATTCCGGCAGCAGAGGATCGCTTTTTTTACCTCGATGCCCGCCGCATCTGTCACTTCCCGTGACCGCAGTGCATTTTCATACGTATACGTCGCCTGGTCTTCGCGTAGAATCGCTTTCTCCGGCACGCTGTTTTTCTGCAGTACCGTCCGCAGAAACTCCCACTCGGTTTCATAGTTTCCGCCGTACTGCTCCGCAAGATCCTGTACACCGGCGAAATGCCCGAGCACAGTACTGTATCTTCCCGACGGAAGCACATACGGCGCAAATCCTTCTTTCCAGAGTTCTGCCGCGTGCGCCGCCATCTGCGGATATCCGTTTCCCGGCACAAAAATCACATCGGCTTTCTGCGGCTCATCCTTCACGAAAATATAGTCCGTAAAGTAGTTTAAAAACTTCTCATACATGAAATGTTACCACTCTTTAAAGTCCATGAGGCACTCTACGACATATGCCATATCCTGTTCAGACAGGCTGTAGAACATCGGCAGACGCATCAGGCGCTCGCTCTCTTTTGTTGTGTATTTGTCCTCTCCGTGGAAAACACCGAACTTCTGTCCGGCCGGGGAGGTATGGAGCGGAACGTAATGGAAGACACACATCACACCGCGCTCTTTCATATAGTTGATCAGTTTTGTACGTACTTCCAGATTTCTTGCCTTGATGAAGTACATATGCGCATTATGTACACAGCCTTCCGGCACAACCGGCTGCTCGATCTTTCCGGCCTCAGCCAGCGGACGGAGCTGCTCATGGTAATAGTTGTAGATGGCCATCCGCTTTCTATCGATTTTCTCATGTTCCTCGAGTTCTGCAAGCAGGTAAGCAGCATTCATATCGCTCGGCAGATAGGAGGAACCGTAGTCGATCCAGGTATATTTGTCGATCTGTCCGCGGAAAAACTTGCTGCGGTTCGTTCCCTTTTCACGAAGGATCTCTGCTTTTTCCAGATAATTCTCATCCTGGAACAGCAGTGCGCCGCCCTCTCCCATCGTATAGTTTTTCGTCTCATGGAAGCTGTAGCAGCCAAAATCGCCGATCGTTCCAAGGGCTTTTCCCTTGTAGTACGCGCTCACACCCTGTGCCGCATCCTCTACAACCTTCAGGTTATGGCGTTTTGCAATATCCATGATGGTATCCATTTCACAGGCAACGCCCGCATAGTGAACCGGAACAATCGCTTTTGTTTTTTCGGTGATGGCATCCTCAATCTTGGTCTCGTCGATGTTCATCGTATCCGGACGGATATCCACGTAGACGATTTTTGCTCCGCGCAGAACAAAGGCATCTGCAGTGGAAACAAACGTGTAGGACGGCATGATCACTTCGTCGCCCGGCCGAATCTCAGACAGGTAAGCTGCCATTTCCAGTGCATGGGTGCAGGATGTCGTAAGCATCGCATGTTTTACGTTGAAATTGTCCTGCATCCAGGCAGAACATTTCTTCGTAAAAGGACCGTCGCCGCACAGCTTGTTGTTTTCCTCTGCCGCCTGGCGGATGTATTCCAGTTCTGTTCCAATAAAAGGTGGTTTATTAAACTCTATCATTGTTTTTTCCTTATCTTTCTTCTATCCATTACTGTTTTATTTACTTTCAGAGCCCAAAACAAGCTCTTAGGTAGTCTCATTTTCTCACAAATCCCTGTGAATTTCAAGACACGATTTTGACATGACAGCCATATCATCAGACTGTCCATAAAGCTAAAAGAACCCTTGATTTCTCAAGGGTTCCACAAGTAGCGAGAGGGGGATTCGAACCCTCGACACCGCGGGTATGAACCGCGTGCTCTAGCCAACTGAGCTATCTCGCCATATTCATTTTCAACACCGTTTTTCATAAAATATGGGGCCTATAGGGCTCGAACCTATGACCCTCTGCTTGTAAGGCAGATGCTCTCCCAGCTGAGCTAAGACCCCACATCAGTGTTTTGTCTGTTGGCTTTTTATCTGTATCACCAACCGACTTCGTTAGTATAGCATTCCACCCGCCAAATGTCAACACTAATTTTCAAATTTTTTCGATTTTTTTCAACTTTTTCTCCCGCCACTCTTTCAGGTACTGCTCCTGTTCAAGATCTTCCCGTTCTTTCTCCCATCCTGCCGCCCGGCAGAGCGTCCATGCAAGCAGAAGAAATACGGCAAAAATCCCCGCCAGACAAACGATTCCCATCTTTTCTGACCGCCTTTCCTGTTCTGATTCTGCTAAAAAGCAAAGGATCTCCTTACTATTGTATCCGGAACGGCGGCGCTTTATTCCCTTTTCAGAACAAAAAGACAAAGCCGCCAGATTTCCCTTTCACCGGGATTCTGGCGGCTCCATTTTACTCAAAATTAAAATTCACATTCACGTTACGCTTCGTCAATCGCTTTTCCAATATCATGGCGGTAATATTTATTGTCAAAGTCAACCCAGTCAACAGCCTTATATGCATTCGCACGTGCCTCTTTCAGGGTATCGCCAAGTGCTGTCACGCCGAGGACACGGCCTCCGTTTGTCACGATCTCGCCGTCTTTGAACTTCGTTCCTGCATGGAAGCAGTAATAGCCCTCATGCTCTTTGAACGTCTCGAGTCCGCGGATCGGGAATCCTTTTTCGTAGGAAACCGGATAACCGTTCGAAGCCAGTACGATGCAGACACACGCATTATCTGCAAACTGCAGGTCGATCTGGTCGAGAGTTCCGTCGATGCAGGCTTCAAATACATCAATGATGTCTGTCTTCATACGAGGAAGCACAACCTGTGCCTCCGGATCGCCGAAGCGGGCATTGTACTCGAGCACTTTCGGTCCGTCCGGTGTCAGCATCAGTCCGAAGAAGATAACTCCCTTAAACGGTCTTCCCTCAGCTGCCATCGCATCTACGGTCGGCTGATAGATATATTTCTTACAGAACTTATCCACTTCTTCGGTATAAAACGGACTCGGGGAGAAGTTGCCCATACCGCCGGTGTTCAGGCCGGTGTCGCCGTCTCCTGCTCTCTTGTGGTCCTGTGCGGAACTCATCGTCTTGATCGTCTTTCCATCCACAAAGGAGAGAACGGAAACCTCACGTCCCGTCATAAACTCCTCGATGACCATCTCGTTTCCGGCACTGCCGAATTTCTTGTCGAGCATGATCGTCTTGACGCCCTCTTTTGCTTCCTCTAAGGTATTGCAGATCAGAACGCCTTTTCCAAGAGCCAGACCGTCGGCTTTCAGCACGATCGGGAATTTTGCAGTCTCGAGATATTTCTCTGCCGCTTCTGGATCGGAGAATGTCTCGTATGCCGCCGTCGGGATATGGTATTTTTTCATCAGGTCTTTGGAGAACGCTTTCGATCCTTCCAGGATTGCCGCATTCTTTCTTGGTCCGAATACGCGCAGTCCCTCTGCCTCAAACGCATCGACAACACCGCCGACCAGCGGATCATCCATGCCGATGACGGTCAGGTCAATCTCTTTTTCTTTCGCAAAAGCAACGAGCTTGTCAAACTCCATCGCTGCAATATCGACACACTCTGCGTACTCCGCAATTCCTGCGTTTCCAGGAGCGCAGTAAATCTTGTCTACCTTCGGGCTCTGCGCCACCTTCCAGGCAATCGCATGCTCTCTTCCGCCGCTTCCTACAATCAATACTTTCATCGCTCTTACTCCTTTATCTTTACGTGTCCGTCTTCTACCGTTACTTTTCCGTTTGCAATCAGATCAATCGCACGCGGCATAATGACCCACTCGGCCTCTTCCATGACGCGCTGCTGCAGTGCCTTCGGTGTATCGCCCTCGTGCACTTCGACTGCCTTCTGCAGAATAATCGGGCCGGTGTCTGTTCCGCCGTCCACAAAATGAACCGTCGCTCCCGTCACTTTGACGCCGCGGGATAATACGCCCTCGTGCACTTTCAGTCCGTAATAGCCCGTTCCGCAGAACGACGGAATGAGGGACGGATGAATGTTGATGATCTTATTCGGATAAGCATCCACAATGCTCTGCGGGATCACAACCAGGCATCCTGCGAGCACAACGAGATCGACGTTGTACGACTGCAGTTTCGCCAGCAGTGCCTCGTTGAATGCTTCTCTCGATGCAAAGGTCTTCGGGGAAAGGCATACCGCATCAATCTCCTTCTTTTTCGCACGCTCCAGCGCATACGCTCCTGCATTGTTGCTGATGACAACAGAAACCTCCGCGTTTGTGATGATTCCCTCGTCAATCGCATCCAGAATCGCCTGCAGGTTCGTGCCGCCGCCGGAGACGAGAACTGCTAATCTTAGCATAACTGTACTCCTTTTTCTCCGTTTTCAATGTGGCCGATCACATATGGCGTATCTCCTGTGGAACGGATGGCTTTCATCACTGCGTCTACATCTTTCGGATCAACAGCCAGTACCATACCGATACCCATGTTGAAGGTGTTGTACATCATCTGCTCGTCGATATTGCCTTTCTTTGCCATCAGATCAAAGATCGGCGGTACGGTGTAGCTGTCTTTCTGTACAACGGCTACGGTGTTGTCTTTGAGCATACGCGGAATGTTCTCGTAGAAGCCGCCTCCGGTGATGTGGCTGCATGCTTTTACGGTTACACCGGCATCTTTGATGGCGCGGAGTGCTTTTACGTAGATACGGGTCGGTGCAAGCAGGGTCTCGCCGAGGGTTGCGCCGAGCTCATCATAGTATGTATTTAAAGAATCTTTTGTCATATCGAAAACTTTGCGGACAAGAGAAAATCCGTTGCTGTGAACGCCGGTGGAAGCCATGCCGATCAGTACGTCTCCGGCTGCCAGATTTTCACCGGTAATCATGTCTTTCTTGTCACATACGCCGACAGCAAAACCTGCCAGATCGTACTCATCCTCCGGCATCAGGCCCGGATGCTCTGCGGTCTCACCGCCGATCAGTGCCGCATCGGACTGCAGACAGCCTTCTGCAACGCCTTTTACGATCGAAGCGATCTTCTCCGGATAGTTCTTTCCGCATGCGATGTAGTCGAGGAAGAACAGCGGTTCTCCGCCGGCACATGCGATATCGTTCACACACATGGCAACGGCATCAATGCCGATGGTGTCGTGTTTATCAAGAATCATGGCGAGCTTCACCTTGGTTCCGCATCCGTCTGTACCGGAAAGCAGCACCGGCTCTTCCATTTCTTTGATTTTTGCCAGGGAAAAAGCGCCGGAAAAACCGCCAAGGCCGCCTAATACCTCCGGGCGCATGGTTTTCTTTACATGCTCTTTCATTAATTCTACTGATTTGTATCCAGCTTCAATATCTACTCCTGCGTTCTTGTAATCCATGGTGAACCTCCCTTGTCCTTTGTTTTTATTTACTGTAGTTACGGTATCCTGTTTCCTGCAGTTTTGCGTCTTTTGCCTCAACCTGCTCTTTCATTTCCTGTGTATATGCTTTCAGTTTTGCAAGCAGTTCCGGATCGGAAGTTGCAAGAATCTTTGCTGCCAGGATTCCGGCATTGGCACCGCCATTGATGGCAACGGTTGCTACCGGAATGCCGCTCGGCATCTGTACGATGGAGTACAGGGAATCACGACCTCCAAGCGATGTGGTATGCATCGGAATTCCGATGACCGGCATTGGGAAAATAGCTGCGCACATACCCGGCAGATGAGCTGCCATACCTGCGCCTGCAATGATAACCTTGAAGCCTTTCTCCTCTGCGGTTTTTGCATATTCGAAAAATACATCCGGCTCGCGGTGTGCGGAGATGATTTTCATCTCGTACTCAATTCCAAATTTTTCCAGCATGTCGGCTGCTTTGCTCATTACCGGCATATCAGAGTCGCTGCCCATCACAATTCCTACTTTAGCCATGTTGTTCTCCTTTTCTGATTAACTGTTCTAAGCGTTATTCATTAGTTATACTTATATTTATGTTTTAATCATTCAGTTCTGCTTATAATATACTAAGCAGGCGCAGAAATGTCAACCCATAATCAGCCAAAAGGTTCATTTAATTCTTCCGTTCCCGGCAGGACGAAGCGTCCGTCCTCAATGAGAGGGATCGTCGTTCCGTCTGCTTTTTCGACCGCAACCGACTGCAGTTCGCGGTACGGAATCGTGATGTCCGTGTGGCATCCGAAGTATGCTTTCGACGGATCTTCTTTCCGTTTTGCCGAAACCTCGTTCTCGCGCGCGATTACTTCTTTTCCGTCCGGGTTGTACATCGGGCTGTCCTCCGCCCAGGCGTAGCAGGTGTCGCCCATCGCAAAATGCGGGCCCATCTTCTCTGCAATCAGGATCGGCAGTTTTCCGGCGATGCCGTACTGCTCTGCCATCACGTACGCCGTCGTGTTCGTTCCGATGGCAAACTCACCGATCGGCAGCGTCCTGTGGTGATACAGCAGGTTTTCTTCTATATAAGTACGATTGTCCTCTTCTTTTTCGAAGTTTGCGCAGTCATACGCGGTGATCATGCCGTCAGTCAGCGTCAGGCAGAGATCGCGGTAATACAGCTCGTTCAGGTAGACCCCCGTCACATGGAGCACGCCTGTCGTGCCGGTAAGACTCGGGGAAGTAAAGACCTCTCCGACCGGAATATTGCAGTCGGCAACACAGTTCTCGAAATTCGTCTCTTTCGCAGGATCGTTCAGATGATGCAGCATCACGCGCAGATCCGTTCTGTTCTCTCCTTTTCCAAGCACATGCACGGAAACACCCTCGTCGAGCGCATCGATCAGGTACTGCTGGATGCGCTGGTATTTTTCGTAATCGAGCGTGTTGATCTTTACGATCTCACGGAAAATTTTTTCGTAGCGCGGATCGATCTCCGGCATCGGGTAGGCGATGATCGTGTAGCCGTACTCGTCATCCTTGATATAGCGGTTTACAATCTGGCCCGCCTCGTTCTGGAAACCGACACGGAGCTTTTGCTGGCGCTCGTTTAAGTGCAGTGCCTGTTTTTTATTTACTGGCTCAAACGGAACTTCGCCGAAGGTTTCCACCACGGCAGGGCCGGCATAGCCGTCCGCCAGTTCTTTGTACTCGTCGTATTTCACCTGCATCGCGCGGAGCCGTCTCTTCACGAGATCCTCGTTGAGATACAGCGCCTCATCGTTCCGGTGATCGTAGTCATACTGCTTATTCGCAGACGCACCGGCAACCCACGTTCTCCGCGCGCCGCGGGAAATCACCGGCTCGAGTCCCATCTCGCGGAACTGTAATATTGCCGCACGGATCATGCGCTCAAAACCGATGTGGAAGCGGATGCTGACTGTCTTCTTTTTCGACAGATCTTTTCGCGCCACGAGAAAGCACTTGCGGAAGCCTTCTGTGTAGGTGCGTGCCATCGCGTCGATTTCTTCCTGGCTGAACGTATTTAAAAAGCGGGCTGTACCCTTCTCATTTTCGGTGATATATTCGCCGTACTGGTACAGATACCGCAGATCCGTCAGATCAGATTCCATCACAATATCCTTCACAAAGTGCAGCGACGGGTCGACGATTTCGCGCACCTGGTATTCCTGGCGCTCCTCGGCGTAATCGCTCACATACCAGTAAATGCTCTCTTTTACATACTGCGCGGACGGCAGCGTCTCCTCCTCGAACATCGCATACAACTCGAGATACAGCTCCATCGCCGCAGTCAGCTCCAGCAGGCGGTCCTCATAGACCCAGACAACAGCATTTCCCAGCTCCCGGTACAGGCAGCAGAGGCTCCTTCCATGCGTTTCACCAAGTGCCCGCACGGCAAACGCCGGGTTTCCGTAGGAGGTCTCATACCGCTCCCCGATCACATCTTCATACGGCTCGCGGTTAAAAACAGCCAGCTCTTCCTCGGATGCTGTTTTTAGATATCCTTCTGCGATTCTGCTCCGGATCTGGTCCATTTTGCAGAGGTACTGTGCCATCTGTGCAAAAAAATCGCGGTACGGCTGCGGAACGCTTTTTTCCGCCGGAATCTGGCGGATCCGCTCAATTGCAAGCGCATACCGCTCGTTTAATAATTCATCCGTCATAAAAAATCCCTTTCTGTTTCTCTTTAACTGTTACGAGGGGCAGATCTGCCCCTCATTCTTCTTAACTTATTCCTGTTTTTCTTCCCGGTCGTCAATAATTTTTCCATCCCGGATACTCTGTTCGAGAATCTCTTCCATATAACTCCAGATCTCCTCGGAGCCGGTCGCCGTCTTCTCGTTTCGTTTTAACGGCTGGGAAATCCGCACATTGTGGCTGGTCCAGTCTTTTCCATCGTTCTCATGATTTAAAAGCAGCGGCTGGAAATTGTCCATCACATGAGCAAAGCGCGCTTCCGGTGTCTCATACGCTTCGAACTCGAGCCAGAGATCCATCAGCATTTTTCCCTGATCCTCCGGCAGCAGGCCGTAGATGCGCTCGGCCGCTTTGTGTTCTCTCTCGTCTTTTGTTTTGTTTGCCTCCGCGTCGTACGCATACGTGTCGCCTGCATCAATCTCCACGAGGTCGTGGATCAGCAGCATGAGCATCGTTCTGCCGATGTCGATTTTCTCATTCGAATATTCCTGCAGCAGAAATGCCATCACCGCCATGTGCCATGCGTGCTCCGCGTCGTCCTCCTGGCGCGAATAGCCGCGGATGTGCGTCTGGCGCAGGATCTGTTTTTCTTTATCAATCTCCAGAATAAAATTCAGCTGTTTTTCAAAACGTTCGCGATCCATCTTTTTCCCCTTTTCTTTTATATGTACTCCCGGAGTCTTTCTGTGCTTGATTTTACGAGAGTACATTTATCTCACACCGATCAGAAACAGTGCCAGCCATGCGACCAGCATGCCGCCGCTCGTAATCGAGCCGAGAACCGACATTCTGTGGCTGACCTGTTCTTCTTTAAAGCTCTTCATTCCCACATAGAAGCCGTATCCCGACAGAAGGAATGAGAACAGTCCCGCTGCTCCGAGAAAAATGCCTCCGTTTCCGCGGAATGCAAACGATACGATCGAAGCCAGCAGAAGCAGAAAGACCGAAGCACCTGCCATATAGAGAGCTTCCTTTCCGCCTTCCGACGGCTTCCGGACAAAATTGTAATTATACTTCTTCCTCGCCATATTTCCATCTCCTGAATTTATTGCAGATCAGGAATGCGCCGCAGCCGATCATGGCTCCAAGCGTATTCAGGATCAGATCATCTACATCAAAGCAGCCCACCTTCGTGATGAGCTGAATCGTCTCCACGCAGAGGCTGAACATAAAACCAAGAAGCGATACTTTCCAGAAACTCTCCATTTTTTTGTGCATCACCGGAACGATAAAGCCGAACGGCAGAAAACCGATCACATTGCCCGCCAGATTTAAAAATGCGGCAAGGAATCCCACCTTTTCGCGGTAAATCCAGAACCGTCTGATTTCCTGAAACGGCACCAGATTGTAACGGTAATCCAGTTCAAAAAAGTTTCTTCTCCCGTATTCTTCTGCAAAAAACAGAAAATAAACGAGCGCAAGAAGATACACCAGAAATAAAATCCGTCCCACAACGCGGATTCTGGCTTTCGTCTCCTGCTTCATCTTCGTTTCCCCTTTCTGCGTTGTTCTCCCCTCTGCTATCAGAAACGCCGGCATACCTCATCGGCGCACGCGCTTCCGAAATATCCCGGCATTTTTTCTTTTTAAAAGGCGCTTTTAGAACATGATTTCCCCGCGTCGTTTCAGCAGGCCTGCCCCGCTTACGATCATCAGAACACCGGTTGCCACGCCAACAACAACCAGTACGGCGCCCATAGCGATATTTCCGCCGCCGACACGTCCCATGGTTTTATAAATCTTTTCATTCATAGCGCAAAACTCCCTTTCCCGGTGTACCGCATCTTATTTCACGCCGTACTCCTCATAATATGCATCAATGGCAGCCTTCATCTTGTCATCGATCTGAATTTTGCCCTGGCATGGACGGTTGTACAGATACGTGATAACGTCCTCCATGGTTACAATGGCATTTGCCGGGAAGCCATAGGTTTCCTGGATTTCCTCGAGTGCGCTCTTATCGCCTTTTCCGCGCTCCATGCGGTTTAAGGATACCATCAGTCCTTTGATCTCCACATTGCCCTGTGCCTGGATGATCGGGAAGGTCTCCTCGATGGATTTTCCGGAAGTGGTTACATCCTCAATAATGACAACGCGGTCACCGTCTTTGATCTTGCTTCCAAGCAGCAGTCCTGCATCTCCACCGTGGTCTTTGGCTTCCTTCCGGTTGGAGCAGTAGCGTACTTCTACACCGTAGAGATCATGAATCGCAATTGCTGTTACAACACTGAGCGGAATTCCTTTGTATGCCGGTCCGAACAGAACGTCAAAATCCAGCCCGTAGTTGTCATGGATTGCTTTTGCGTAATACTCGCCGAGACGTTTTAACTGACTGCCGGTTACGTAAGCGCCTGCATTCATAAAGAACGGGGATTTTCTTCCGCTTTTCAGGGTGAACTCTCCAAATTTTAATACCTGGCTCTCGACCATGAATTCAATGAACTCTTTCTTATACTGTTCCATCTTATTTTCCTCCATATTTTCAGGGGAAGGCATCGGTTCTCGCATGCCGCCCGTTTTTACTTCTATTCTGTTCTATACTACCATAAATGCCTCTGTTTTTCCAGTCCAGACACAGGATTTCGCATAAAAAACATAAAATCCACACAAATAAATTTCATTCTCTGACGCAAAAAATCCCTCCGCCCAGAGAACGGAGGGATTTCGATATGTTTTCTTTTTAGAAATCTACTTCTGTATCATAGTAGCAGCATTTCAGCAGTTTTTCCATCTCTTCAACAGATGGCTGTCTCGGGTTGGATCCGGTGCAGGCATCGGCGATGGCATTTACAGCGATGTCGTGCAGTCTCTCCAGGAATACGTCTTCCGGAACGAAGCCCTGCTCGGTCGGATAGCTGTCTTTTCCGTAGTTCTTGATGCAGTGCGGAATGTTCAGTTTGTCGTTCATGCCGCGCAGATAGTCAATGAGGAGTTTTACTTTCTCTTCCGTTGTCTCGCCGCCAAGTTTCATCTCGTCAGCGATCACTGCATAACGTTTTGCTGCAGTCTCGTCTTTTGCGTTGAACGCGATAACCTTCGGCAGGTACATAGCGTTTGCTGCGCCGTGGATCAGGTGAGCGCCGTAATCAGCGAATGCTGCGCCTGTTTTATGTGCCATGGAGTGAACAATACCAAGAAGTGCATTGGAGAATGCCATACCAGCGAGGCACTGTGCGTTGTGCATGCTGTCACGTTTTGCCATATCTCCGTTGTAGGAATCTACCAGGTCTGCCTGAATCATCTTGATTGCATACAGTGCCAGCGGATCGGTGAAGTCACAGTTCGCGGTGGAAACGTATGCCTCGATTGCATGGGTCATAGCGTCCATACCGGTGTGAGCAACTAACTTTTGCGGCATCGTCTCTGCCAGATCCGGATCTACGATTGCAACGTCCGGCGTGATTTCGAAGTCTGCCAGCGGGTATTTGATACCTTTTTCATAGTCTGTGATAACTGCGAACGCGGTTACCTCGGTTGCTGTTCCGGATGTAGAAGAAATTGCACAGAAATGAGCTTTTCTGCGGAGTTTCGGCATTCCGAATACCTTGCACATTTCTTCGAAGGTGATGTCTGGATACTCGTATTTGATCCACATTGCTTTTGCTGCGTCGATCGGAGATCCGCCGCCCATTGCTACGATCCAGTCCGGCTGGAACTCTTCCATCGCTTTTGCTCCGCGCATAACAGTCTCGACTGACGGGTCAGACTCGATTCCCTCAAAAAGCTGTACTTCCATGCCGGCTTCTTTCAGGTAGTCTACTGCGCGATCCAGGAAACCGAAACGTTTCATGGAGCCGCCGCCTACACAGACGATTGCACGTTTTCCTTCGAATGTTTTCAGTGCCTCTAAAGCACCCTTTCCGTGGTATAAATCTCTTGGTAATGTAAATCTTGCCATTGTTCAGAACCCCTTTCTTGTTTTGCTTCTGATGGACAGCTCCGGCAGATCAGATCAGCAGAATTTCTGTTTTTCCTACTCTCTGTTTGAGCCGCCTTTTGTCTTTTGTTTTCGACTTTGTTATTATTATAACAAACTTTTTCAGGGATTTCCAATACAAAAATGATATTTCCTGATGTCAATTATATATGTCTTATTTACTCCCGTGCCGCCCGCAATGCCTGTTTTTCACGGTACATCGCTCTTTTCCTCCAGCTTTCCGCTTCCAGATATTTCACGAAAAACACTCCCAACCACTTTCAACGCCTCCGCCAGATCCTCCCGAAAATCCTCATCCCCTCTCCGCAGACTATTCACCCTGCACCCAAACACCCTCTCATGCCCCGTACAGTGCAGATACCTGCCGTCCCCCAGATACATCCCCACATGCCCCCTCCAGAACAGCAGATCCCCGGCCTTCGCCCGTTCCTCCACCAGACACATCTCCTCCCCTTCTCTCCAGATCGCTTTCATCGGATACCCTTCCCTGATATCCGCATCCCGCCAAATCAAAACCCCATTCATCAAATACACCATAAACACCACACCCGAACAGTCAATCCCATCCGCCGCCTTCCCGCCCCACCGGTACTGGCATCCAAGATACCCCTTCGCACACTCCACAACCTTCCTCCGAAACTTCTCTTCCGACCACCCCTCCGGAATCCCCTGCTCCACAAAAAACCTCTCTTCCGATTTTCCCCACAAAAACCGATCCGAATCCAGTCTTTTTCTTAATGCCACCTCCGGCACAAACCCACTGATCCCATTCGCCAGTTTCACCCTGCAATACCCATTCTCCGTCTCCTCCATTTTCTCCACAAAACACCCCCGTCCCAGCGTCTCCAACATCCGCGACTGCACCCGCGCTCCCCTCATCACATCCGCAAACCCGCGTGTCACCACATACGTATTCCCTGCCTTTTCCCTCTCCTCCATCCACTCCCGGCTTTTCTCTTCAATCAAATTCCTCTCCATCCACCCCCGATACCCATAATGCGTCCAAACCTCAATCCACTCCCCCTCATCTTCCCACATCACGCTCCATCCAAAAAACACCTCATCCACCACATCCACCCCATTCTCCTCATACAAAAACGCCCGCTTCACTTTAATGATCCCATACTTCATCTCACATACCACCTTCCATTTTCTATATACTATGCACCCACCACAACACTCTCACGCCGATCCGCCCCCGGCGGATCCAGACCTACTTCGTTTCAGCTCCACACAACCAGATCTCACTGGAATTTGCGCCTGCGGTGTGGCGGGCATAGAAAAAGAGGGCGGAACTGTGCCCATTCTGAGCCACAGTTCCGCCCTCTTTTTCTCGCCCGCCGCACCGCAGATGCGAAGCCGCTCGAGGCCGTCCGTCTTATCTCACCGCCCCGATCAGCGAATTAATATCGTCAACCTTATGCCTTCTCATATACTCTTCGATACCGCGAACCGTTTCAACAGTCGCATACGGATTAAAGAAATTCGCCGTCCCAATCGAAACCGCCGTAGCCCCCGCCAGAATAAACTCCAGCGCATCCTCCGCCGACGCAATACCGCCCATACCAATAATCGGCACTTTCACTGCCTGCGCCACCTGATACACCATCCGCACCGCAATCGGCTTCACCGCCGGCCCCGACATACCGCCAGTCTTATTCGCAATCGCAAACTTCTGCCGTTCAATATCAATCTTCATCCCAGTAAGCGTATTGATCAGCGACAGCACATCCGCCCCGCCGGCTTCCGCAGCCCGCGCCATCTCCGTAATATCCGTCACATTCGGGCTCAATTTCATAATAATCGGCTGCTTCGCATATTTTTTAACTTCTCTGGTGATCGCCTCCACCGCCTTCGGATCCTGTCCAAACGCAATACCGCCCTCCTTCACATTCGGGCACGAAATATTAATCTCCAGCAGATCCACCGGCTCCGAAGTCAATCGCTCCACAACCTCACAGTAATCCTCCGTCGTCCGTCCACACACATTCACCACAATCTTCGTGTCAAACTGTTTCAAAAACGGAATATCCCTCTCACAGAACACATCAATACCAGGATTCTGCAGCCCGATCGCATTCAGCATTCCGCCGTAAACCTCCGCAATACGCGGCGTCGGATTCCCCGGCCACGGCACATTCGCAACACCCTTCGTCACAACCGCACCAAGCTCCTTCAAATCCACAAACTCACTGTACTCCGCGCCGGAGCCAAACGTACCAGATGCCGTCATAACCGGATTCTTCAGTTCCACACCCGCCAGATTCACACTTGTCTTCATCGCTTTTTCTCCTCCTCGCGTCACTTACAGCTCAATTTCCGTACTTAAAAAGACAGGTCCGTCCTTGCAGATCCGCTTGTTGTGCACATGTGAATGACCATCCACCTCAGTCGACTGGCAGACACACGCAAGACATGCGCCAACGCCGCACGCCATCTTCTCTTCCATCGAAATCCAGCATGGAATTCCCTTTTCCAGACCGTACGCCTTAATTGCACGCAGCATCGGAGCCGGACCGCAGGCAAAAATTACATCTGCTTCCAGATGATCCTCGCGCACCGCATCCATCACATTGCCCTTCACACCGGCACTTCCGTCCTCCGTTGCAATATGAAGATCGCCTGCCGCAGCAAACTCCTCATTTAAGAACAACTCATCGCGGTAACCACAGCAGATGATCGTGTCCGTTCCAAGATCCTTCGCCGTCTGCAGCATCGGCGGAACACCGATACCGCCGCCCATCAGCATCACACGTTTTCCCTTACCTTCCTCGATCGGGAATCCATTTCCAAGCGGCCCTAAAATATCAACCTCATCCCCCGCTTTCAGATGCGAAAACTCCTCCGTTCCTGCACCTGCCACACGGTAGACAATCCGAAGTCTTCCTCCCTCTCGGTCGATCTCACAAAGAGAAATCGGACGCGGCAGAAGACGGCTGCCGTCCTTCGAAAACAGAGAAATAAACTGGCCGGCCTTCGCCTCTTTCGCAATCACTTTCGTGGAAATCCACATGCTGTAAATTCCTTTTGCAATGCACTCCTGACTTTCCACAGTACAGCATTCCTTGATTTTCATAAGCTGAACACTCCTTTTATTTTCTTGAATCGGCGAAAAGCCCAAAATATCCTCCGGCGGACATAACATCTACCCGGCAGACCTTCTGAGCTTTTCACCCTGTATTCTTATTTTGCAGCAGCAAGCGCCCCGCTGATATCCTCAACCATATCCTTTACAGCTGCTCTCGAAGCATCCGCAAAGTTCTCAGTGCCAAACTCGGCATATTTTTCCTGTTTGTAAGCAGCGATAATACCTCTCGAAGAGTTTACGATTGCACCCAGTCCGTCCTCATTGAAGAAGTGAACGAGGTCTTTTCCTTTTCCACCCTGTGCACCGTAGCCCGGTACCAGGATGTAGGATTTCGGCATTACCTTACGCAGCACCTTGCCCATCTCCGGGTACGTAGCGCCGACAACAGCTCCCACATAGCTGTAATCATCGCCCATGTGCTCCTCGCCCCACGCGGCAACCTGCTCGCCGACCCACTCATACAGCGGACGTCCGTCGATGATGCGGTCCTGGAACTCGCCGCTGGACGGGTTCGAGGTTTTTACCAGAACAAAGATACCTTTTTTCTCCTCTTTGCAGACCTTGATGAACGGTTTTACGCCGTCAGATCCAAGATACGGATTGACAGTTGCAAAATCCTCATGGAATCCGGCGTAGGATTTGCTTCCCACCTGCACGTGGCCGAGGTGGCCGACTGCATACGCCTCAGAAGTAGAACCGATATCGCCTCGTTTGATATCGCCGATGACAACGAGACCCTTTTCCTGGCAGTAGGAAACGGTCTTCTCATACGCTGCCATTCCCGGAACGCCGAACTGCTCATACATGGCAACCTGCGGTTTTACAGCCGGAATCAGATCGTATGTTGCGTCGACAATCGCTTTATTGAACTGCCAAACGGCCTCTGCAGCTCCTTCGAGTGTCTCTCCGTACTCGGCAAATGCCTTTTTCTGTACGTGCTCCGGCACATAGTTCAGCATCGGGTCCAGACCTACGACGATCGGTGCATTTGTTTTTTTAATGTTTGCAATCAGTTTGTTAATCATCTGCTTACTCTCCCTCTTCTGTTTTTTCTTATAGAAATTACTCAGCTTCGTATACAATCTTGCCGCCGCATACGGTAGCCATAACTTTTCCTTTGACTTTCTTGCCGCCGAACGGAGTGTTTTTGCCCTTGGAAACAAACTCCTTCGGATCGATCACATACTCTGCTTCCGGATCGATGATAACCACATCGGCGTCCATGCCGGGTGCAAGAGAACCTTTCTTGTCCAGGTGCAGGATTTTTGCCGGATTGTAGCTCATCTTCTCTGCCATCTGCATCGGGGTGATGATCTCGGTATCCACAAGTTCGGTGATGGTAAGAGCCACGCTCGTCTCCAGTCCGACGATGCCGAACGGAGCTTTCTTGAAGGACTCCTGTTTCTCGGTCAGCGCATGCGGTGCATGATCGGTGCTGATGACATCGAAGACATCGTCTTTCAGACCCTGGCGCAGTGCCTCGAGATCCTCTTTCGTACGGAGCGGCGGATTCATCTTGTAGTTGGTGTCGCCCTTTACGATGTCGTCGCTGCAGAGGGTAAAGTGATGCGGGCAGACCTCGGCGGAAATCGAAACGCCGGCCTTTCTCGCCTCACGCACCATATCCACGCTCTCTTTGGTCGAGCAGTGACACAGATGCAGGTGTGCACCTGTCTCTGCGGCAAGTACGATATCTCTTGCAACAATCGTGTTCTCTACGGAGTTTGTGATGCCCGGCAGATGCCACTCTCTCGAGTTTGCATCCTCATTCATGCAGCCGCCGTTTACGAGGTTCTTGTCCTCGCAGTGAGCCAGCACCGGAATGTTTTTCTCTGCGGCAATCTCCATGGCCTCTTTGTAGAGCAGCGCGTTCATAACGGATTTTCCGTCCTCGCTGATCGCCGGGATGCCGGCTTTTACCATGCCCTCGATATCGGCGAGCTCTTCACCCTTCTGTCCTACTGTGATGGCGCCTGCCTGCAGTACATTAATCGGAGAAAAACGGTCTGCTTTGATCGTTACATAGTTGACGCGGTCCGGGCTGTCGATGACCGGTTTTGTATTCGGCATCGCTACCAGCGTTGTCACGCCTCCTTTTGCTGCTGCTTTCGAACCGCTTTCAATATCTTCTTTATATGTCTGCCCCGGGTCGCGGAGATGTACATGCATATCGATGATGCCAGGCATTACATAGCAGCCTTTTGCATCTATTACCTGCGCATCTTTTACGCGGATTCCTTTTTCAACCCGTGTAATAACGCCGTTTTCGATCAGAACATCACTGATTTCGTCTTTTTGGGTGGCCGGGTCGATGACCTGTCCATTTTTGATTAAGATACTCATCTTACGTTCTCTGATCCTTTCTTTTCTTCTGGCCGTCGTCCGACCATTTATTCCTTTTTATAATACACGAAATCTTTCCTGAAATAAAGAGTTTTTTCTTGACTTTTTTGATTTGCAAGATTATAATGGTCTCAATCGAGAAGATGTTGAGATGTAATACGTGGTCACTAGCTATTAGAGATTATATTAGCATTCACCTTCAATATAATCTGTAATAGCTAGTGAATTTTTTTATCAAAAGTTCACTCGCTTATGGGGGAACATATGCATTCCCACATCATGCTTATTTTTTAATTTTATGGAGGTAACTCACAATGAACAAGGGAACAGTGAAATGGTTTAACGCAGAGAAGGGCTATGGCTTCATCACAGGCGAAGACGGAAACGATGTATTCGTACATTTCTCCGCTATCCAGGGTGAAGGATTCAAAACTCTTGACGAAGGTCAGGCGGTTACTTACGATCTTACCGAGGGTGCTCGCGGAATGCAGGCTTCCAACGTTGTTAAATGCTAATTAACCATAAGCGAAAGGCCGGGGGATGTATGTCCTCCGGTTTTTTAATTTACGCGGGCAACGAGCCAAAGTCCGTGCCTGCACGAGACCTTGGCGACTGCCGCGATAACTTGAGAAACTCGCGGAGCGTGTTTCTCATAGTTTTTTCTATAGCAAGACCCGAAAATAATGCAAAAAAGGCAGTGCTGCAGAGCGCGAATTGCAAGGAACAGATTTGAAGGCGTACCGGGGTACGACGAAAATCTGTGACGCAGTAATTCACGCTCTGCGGTGCTGAATTTTTTGCATTATTTTCGGGGATTGCTATA
>NZ_QULD01000013.1:42200-93254 GCF_003481425.1 Blautia sp. OM06-15AC
TATTTTCGGGGATTGCTATAAATCTCTATAACAAAAGCGCTTATCACTCCGGGATTTTCCCGTCTGTGGTAAGCGCTTTTACTTTCTTTAACAATTCTGCTTATTCCGCTGTACTTTCGCTGATGGAATCTGCTGTGCTGTCACTTGCCGTATCTGCTGTGCTGTCCGAAGATGTATCGGAAACATCAGAGCTGTCGCTGGTGTCATCTGCACTGCTGTCGCTGGATGTGTTGGTCTCGCTCAGATAATTCTGAATATCCGTCACGTTCATCGTTGTGGTTTCTGTCGTGCGGTTCGCCTTTTTCTCTGCTACCGAGTTCTGGTAAACAGCAACGGAGAACCAGCCGATCAGGGTAGCCAGAACAACGACGAAAGCGGTAACTTCCAGTCTCGTGATCCATCTTTCACGTCTCATGATTTTCTCACGGTTCGCTTTTTCCTTTTTATAGCGGTCAACTTTTTCCTGACTCATGGTTCTACTTCTCCTTTGATTTCTAAAAAGTGCTCGGCGGCACTTTCAAACATGTTGAAAATTATACTACATTTTCAACAAAAAGGGAAGAGAAAAGTTATAATGCAATGATAATTCCGCCGTCATTTGCATACATACTGCTGACGCCCTGGGTATCGAGTACGAAGACATCCTGTACCGCAAGGCGCTCCAGAAGGGCTTCTTTTACCATCTCGGCGCGCTCCGGGCAGTTGCAATGAGAGATGGCAAGCGTTTTGTTTTCTACATGCTGTGCGTCATTTACAATGGCATCGACCATTTTCATCAGTGCTTTGTTGATGCCGCGCGCCTGATCAAGCTGTACGATATCGCCCTCCGATGTGGCTCCCATAACCGGTTTGATCTTAAGCGCGGATGCAACAAGTGCTTTCGCCTTGGAAAGACGGCCGTTTTTCCGCAGAGTTTCGAGATTTTCCAGCACGAAATAGGTGTGCTGTGTGCTGATATAGAGTTCTACTGTCTCTACGACGCGCTCAAAGCTCATGCCGGCTTCCTCGCACTCCACGATTTTTTTCACGATCAGGGTCTCTCCTATCGATGCGCTTCTGGAATTGAATACGTGAATCTTCAGATCCTCGTTCTCCTCCTGCGCCAGGTTTGCACCGAGCACTGCGCTGTTATAGGAACCGCTGAGCTGTGCGGAAAGTGTGACCGCGTAGCACCGTTCTGCTCCGTTCAGAAAAGATTTCCGGAAATAATCCGGCGACGGGCAGGCGGATTTCGGGCACTCCGGGCATTCCGCTACTCTCTTTAAAAAATATTTCTGGTCAAATGTCTCGTCATCCAGAATGGATTCTCCGCCGACTTCCAGGGTCAGCGGTGCAATTTCAATATTTCCTCTTTTTTTCATATCTGCTGTCAGTTCACAGCAGCTGTCTGCAACAATGTGAAAACTCATATATTTTATCCCTCCAAACTTGATTCCGCTTTTTCTCACTGCGGACGTTTCGTATTTCCAATCACCGCTCTTTTTCAAACCTTCCTGAACTAGGGACGAATTCGACACAGTGAATTTTTTGATATTTTGTCATGTAGTTTTGATAACTACATTTTATCATAACACACTTAGTGCTCCATTGCAAAAAGTTTTTTCCCAATAAAAGTTTTTCCGTTAAAAGTTTTTTCCTTTTCTTGTCGCACTCCCCTTTTTGCGGTATACTACGGTCATACGGCTTTTTTGTTTATGGATATTTTTCCATTGCTTATTTTCAGGAGGTGGTACGTATGGAATGGACTTTTTCGGATTCGGTCCGGCTTTCCCTGCTTTCGTTTTCGGAAGCTTCCAAAGCCTGCGCGGCGCTGCCCGGATTTTCTCTTTTCCGGCGCAGTCTGCAGCCGGAGCGCATCGAATACTGCCGCGCAGAGCTGCTGCCTGACTGCCTGGTCGGATCGCTTGCCGTCCCGGACAAGACGCATCCGCTTCACCTTGCATTCTCGCTTGCGTTTTATCTCGACCGGGGGCAGCTTATTCTGGCAGCCGACGAACAGACACTTCCGGCTTTGCAGAGCCTCCTCTTCCCGGAAGAACCGCTCGATACTTCCGATGTCTTCCACCTGTTTTTCTCGTTTCTGGAATCGCTGATCCAGGAGGATATGCTCTATCTGCAGAATTTTGAGAAGCGCCTCGCGACAATCGAGGAGTCTCTTCTCGACACTCTGCCAAAAGAGCTGCAGCGGACCCTGATCACGATCCGTCGGGAGCTGCTCGTGTTCCATGCCTATTACCAGCAGCTTCTCGACATGTGCGAAATACTCTCCGAGGACGAAAATCACTTTCTTCCCCCGGAATGCGCCCGTCAGTTTTCGCGCCTTGGAAACCGCGTGGACCGTTTGTACGACCACACCCAGATGCTGCGGGAGTACGCCCTGCAGATCCGCGAGATGCAGCAGGCGCAGATCGACCTGCGTCAGAACGATACGATGCGGATTCTGACGGTCGTCTCGACGATCTTTTTCCCGCTTTCCCTGATCGCCGGCTGGTACGGCATGAATTTTACGCATATGCCTGAGCTTTCTGCCCCGTATGCGTACTTCATCCTGATCGGCGTCTGTATTCTCATTGTTGCTGTTGAAATTTGGTATTTTAAAAAGAAAGGCTGGTTTTAACTACGGATGATTATCCTGCAGATTACACAGTTAAAGAATTTTATGAACACCCTGCTCCGTCTCGAGACATTTGACCGCTTTCCCGTCTCCGAGGCATCGATCACAACGTTTACGACGTTCTCCATCGACGGCAGTCTTCACACGGACTTTTTCGATCCCGATGACGCGCAGCTCTTAAAAGAAAAAGGGCGGACGCGGCTTCTCTGGAAAGATGTGAAATCGTTCTGCTATTCCGTCATCAAAGGAAAACGGACACCTCTGCAGTTCAAATTTGTGTTTCAGCTTCCGCAGGCGGCGTGCGAAAAAATGATCGCGGACCATGCGCTGCCGCTGGAAATAGAGAACGTGTTTGGATGCTTTCTGAATTTTCAGTATAAGGACGGAAAACTCTTACTTACCACCGGAACTTCCCTCAAAATCTTTACGATGGACAAGTCGCTCGACCGCGTCTTCGATGAGGAAGTCCGCCAGTTTCTGCTGAAAAATGAAATTGCATTTGAAGAACAGATATAAAGACAAAATACTTATTTAGAAAGGTTCTCTTTTTATGAATCAGATTATTATGTGGATCATGGCAGTCGGCACGGTACTCGGCGGTGTCGACCGGATCGCTGGCAATCGCTTCGGATTTGGAAAACGGTTTGAGGAGGGCTTTATGCTGCTTGGACCGACGGCACTTTCCATGTCGGGCATCATCTGCCTCACCCCGCTGCTCTCCCGCTTTCTCCGTTTCGCCCTCGTTCCCATCTGGAACTTTTTTGGGCTGGATGCGGGACTTCTCGCCGGCATTCTCGCCATTGACATGGGCGGCTACCAGCTCGCCGGAGAGCTTTCGGCATCGCAGGAGATGGTGCGCTACGCAGGACTTGTGATTGCGGCGACGCTTGGCTGTACCATCACCTTTACAATTCCGGTCGGCATGGGAATGCTGAAAAGCGGCGACCGCCTCTTTTTCTCCCGCGGCATGCTGATCGGCACGGGCACGCTTCCCGTCACGATGATCGTCGGCGGACTGCTCTCAGGACTCTCTTTTCTGCAGATCGTACTTCAGTCGCTCCCGGTGCTCCTCTTCTGCTTTCTGCTGATGTTCGGCATCTGGCGTTTTCCGGAGCAGACCGTGCGCGCGTTCACGGTATTTGCAGATGTGATCCGGCTTCTGACGACGATCGGCCTCATCGCGGGCGCGTTCTGCTATATGACTGGCTTTTCGCTGCTCCCGGACCTTGCGCCGCTGGAGGACGCGATGGCGGTCGTCTCGTCCATCGGCATTGTACTGCTCGGCAGCCTTCCGACGGCGGAGCTTTTACAGCGGGTGCTCAAAAAGCCGCTCTCTTTTATTGGAAGAAAAACCGGCATGAACGACAGCAGTGCCGCCGGCCTTCTGATGGGCATTGTCAGCCCTGTTCCGGCGATCACAATGATGGAAAAAATGGACGAGCGCGGAAAGATTGTAAACGCAGCTTTCCTCGTCTCCGCCGCATCGACCATCGCCGCACATATGGGATTTACGTTCGGCACCGATCCTGATTTTGTCGTGCCGCTTCTCGTTGCAAAGCTCGCTGGAGGCATCGCCGCCGTCTGTGCCGCACTGTTTTTCACGAAGAAATCTGCTTAATTGTTTGAGAGCATACATAGCAACGCAATAAGACCTGCGCCGTTTGAAAGCGCAGGTCTTATTGCATTTCTTACTTATTTTCTATTTCTTATTTCACCATATCCTCTTTAATAATTCCATGCTCTTTTAAGAGATCTCCAACTACATTTCCATCTACCAGTTTCAGCAGAGGTTTTTTCAGCAGGTTGAGCGGTCCAGGAAGCTCGATTTCCAGCGGGGATTTTCCATCCATCAGTTTCACGGAGCTGTCCAGCAGGTCGCGGATATCGTAAACGCTGCCCCATACTTCCGGCACGCCGCGGTCTACGCCGAGGAGTCCGTAAACAGCTTCCATTGCGGTACGAACGGAATACTCTGTCGTGAAGATGGTATCTCTTGGTGTCTCAGCGAACTGTCCGAGGAATGCGAAGTTGACGCAGCCATCCGGGATGACATCCGGGCGGTCGCCCTTTCTTCTTGGCATAAAGAATGCGGTGATGTACGGCATCATGGTCGGTACGCAGACAGCGCTGTTCTCTGCCAGCTCCGGAATCTGGTCAACCGGCACGCCGAGGTGGTACAGCCACTCTTCGGTGATCTCTTTACCAGTGCACTCTTTCATCGGTTTCTTCACATAGTCACCAGGTACGTCGGTGAACAGGCTGTAAACCCATACGCATACCTTATCTTTATCCTGCTCTTTGAACTGTCCCTGACGGTTGATGGTCCAGCTTAAAAGCCACTTGGAATCCTGGCAGCTTACGATACCGCCGGTAACAACCTTTCCGGTTCTCGGATCACGTTTGCAGATATTGGTGATATACGGAATGATCTTATTGTCGAGAGTGGTAATTGTTGCGGATTCCCAGTTTGTCTTTGCAATATCGGAGCAGAATTTCTCCGGATGTCCAAAGGACGGATCCTGTTTTGCAATGTTTTTCCACAGGCTCCAGCAGCCGCTCGTGCGGACCTCTGCATCACCGTTCGGTGCATGGTTCTGATCGCCGTAGATCGTGCCTTCGGTGCAGCTTCCGTTGGTAACGAAGACGAGGTCATTCTCGGTGAGAACGATGCCTTTCTCGACGCCGTTTACTTTGCACTCGATGGCTTTTGCTACTTTCTTTCCATCGTTGATTTCAAAGATAACGTTGGTTACTTCGGTATTGAACTGGAAGTCTACGCCGGCATCCTCGAGGTATTTCTTCATCGGAAGAATCAGGGATTCATACTGGTTGTACTTCGTGAATTTCAGTGCGGAGAAGTCCGGCAGTCCGCCGATGTGGTGAATGAACCGCTGGAAGTACAGCTTCATCTCCAGTGCACTGTGCCAGTTTTCAAATGCGAACATCGTTCTCCAGTACAGCCAGAAGGTGGAATTGAAGACTTCATCATCGAAAACATCCTCGATCGTCTTGTCGTACAGATCCTCGTCTCTTGTCATGAAGAGTTTCATGATCTCCATGCAGCCTTTCTGGCTCAGGTTGAACTTGCCGTCGGTATGGGCATCCTCGCCGCGGTTCTTCGTTGCACGGCACAGGGAGTAGTTCGGGTCTTTTTTGTTCAGCCAGTAATACTCATCAAGAACGGATACACCAGGTGTCTCAATTGACGGGATGCTGTGGAACAGATCCCACAGGCACTCGAAGTGGTTTTCCATCTCACGGCCGCCTCTCATGATGTAGCCGCGGGTCGGATCGTAGATACCGTCGCAGGCACCGCCGGCGATGTCCATGGCTTCCAGAATGTGGATGTGATCGCCTTTCATCTGGCCGTCTCTTACAAGGAAGCACGCTGCTGCGAGGGCTGCGAGGCCGCTTCCTACGAGGTATGCGCTCTTCTCATCGACGCCTTCCGGTTTTTCCGGTCTTGCGAAGGCTTCGTAGTTTCCGTTGGTGTAATAAATGCCTTTGCTGTTTTTCTTATCTTTTCCGCGCTCGGTGTTGCGGTAATCATTCTTTGGTTCTGATGTTACAGTGGTTGTCTCCGCTGCTTTTTTTGCTTCACTCTTGTTTTTTGCCTGCAGCACTGCTGCTCCAGCTCCGATGACTGCTGCTGATGCGATTCCGAATTTTAATCCCTTTTTTGACATAGACGTTCATCCTTTCTTTTCTAAATACGACTGCCGGAATGTTTTTTCGAATTTCCGGTTCGTATAGGTTATGCTGCTTTCTTTGTTTTACAAGTTTCTATTTGTGTTGCCATTGTCTGTTGACAATTTGAATCTTACTTCATTTTTCCCCGCTTTTCCATTTACAAAACAGGGCGGATGATTAAATTTTTATCATCCGCCCTGTTTTGTAAAGTGTAACTATATTTTATTTCTTTTTTCAAAATTTCGGATGGAATTGACGACATTTCCTTCCATCGTGCGGTGCATTTTTTCCGCAATCATATGGTAATCCACTTTCATTCCGTCTTTGATCCAGTCAAGCATGACACCGGTAAAGCTATACTTATAGAAATCTGCGATAAAACTCTGATCCGCCTCAGAGATGCCGGTTCCCTTTGCTTTTTCCTGCACGACACCGTACAGCAGATCGTGCGTCAGATGAAAGAGATATGTTTCGATCTGCTCCCGGCTTACAGAGTGATAGACATTCATAATAAATGGTTTATTCTCGAGCACTGCCTCAAAAATCTGCTGCAGGCCCTCCTGCCATGTCTCATACGTTTTCTTCCCCTGCAGCGCCTGCGTCGCATCCTCCAGGCACGACCATTCGACAAGATCGTAGATATCCTTAAAATGATAATAAAACGCCATCCGGCTGATGCCGCAGTCTGTCGTCAGATCGTTGATCGTAATTTTGTCCAGCGGCTTTTTCAAAAGCAGCTTTTTTAATGACGCTTCCAGCGCCGCCTTTGTCGCATTTGTCATGTATTTCCTCCATTTTTCTTTTATGTACCCTCGGAATCTTTCTGTTCGAAACGCTTCTATGCTTTTTCATTGTAGCATATCCATTCTCCAGAAACAACTGCGCAGCCCTTCTGATCAGACTTTACAAAAAGTTTAGAAAGTACCGTAATACCAGTAAATTCAATACTTTCCGTTGTTCTGTTAGCACTCTTTTTTCTCGAGTGCTAATTTTTCCTTGACTTTTCCCTGTGCCAGTATTACTATAACTATCAGAGCAGTAAAAAAGCTGCAGACATCTAAAAAAGCATGATATCCCCGCTTTGCTGGATCAAAATATTTTTATAAGAAAAGGAGTGTGTTTCTCATGAGTGCGAAACATGGAAATCTTTCAATCAACAGCGACAATATTTTCCCGATTATCAAAAAATGGATGTACTCCGACCACGATATCTTCGTCCGCGAGCTCGTTTCCAACGGCTGCGATGCCATCACCAAACTGAAAAAACTCGACGGCATGGGCGAATATACTCTGCCGGATGACTACAAAGCAGCCATTCAGGTGATTGTAAACCCGGATGAGAAAACCTTAAAATTCATCGATAACGGTATCGGTATGACCGCAGACGAAGTCGAAGAATATATTACCCAGATCGCCTTCTCCGGCGCTACCGAATTCCTGGAGAAATACAAAGACAAAACGAATTCAGATCAGATGATCGGCCACTTCGGTCTTGGTTTCTACTCTGCTTTCATGGTAGCAGATGAAGTTCACATCGATTCTCTTTCCTATAAAGAAGGATCCACCCCGGTACACTGGACCTGTGACGGAAGCACCGAGTACGATATGTCCGAGGGCAGCAAGACAACTGTTGGTACCGAAATCACTCTGTTCCTGAACGAGGACTGCCTGGAATTCGCAAACGAATACCGTGTCCGCGAAGTTCTGGAAAAATACTGCTCCTTCATGCCGGTTGAAATTTTCCTGTCCAAAGCAAATGCGCCGCAGGAATACGAGACCATCGATGAAAGCGAATTAAAAGATGACGACGTTGTCGTAGAGCACATCCACGAGGACGCAAAATACGAAGAGAAAGAAAAAGAAGACGGAACGAAAGAGCAGGTTGAAGTTTCCCCGGCCAAAGAGAAAGTAAAAATCAACAAACGCCCGGTTTCCATCAGTGATATCCACCCGCTGTGGACCAAACATCCAAACGAGTGCAGCGATGAGGATTATAAAGAATTCTACCGCAAAGTCTTCAACGACTACCGCGAGCCGCTGTTCTGGATCCACCTGAACATGGACTATCCGTTCAACCTCAAAGGTATCCTCTACTTCCCGCGTATCAACACCGAGTACGATTCCATCGAGGGAACCATCAAGCTGTACAACAACCAGGTATTTATTGCCGACAACATCAAAGAAGTCATTCCGGAATACCTGATGCTCTTAAAAGGCGTCATCGACTGCCCGGATCTGCCGCTGAACGTATCCCGAAGCGCACTGCAGAACGACGGATTTGTCAAGAAGATCTCCGAGTACATCTCCAAGAAATTCGCTGACAAGCTCTCCGGCATGTGCAAAACCGACCGTGAGAATTACGAGAAATACTGGGATGATATCAACCCATTCATCAAATACGGATGCATCAAGGACGAGAAATTCTCCAAGAAGATGATGGACTATATTCTGTTCAAGAACATCGACGGAAAATATCTGACTCTTGAGGACTGCATCAACGAGAATAAGAAAGAAGAAGCTCCTGCAGAGAACACCGAAGAGAAGGCTGAAACTACGGAGAATACCGAAAATACGGAAAACGCTGACGAGAAGAAAGAGCCGGAAAAAACGACTGTTTACTACGTCACCGACGAAGTTCAGCAGAGCCAGTACATCAACATGTTCCGCAGTCAGGGCATGGATGCTGTCATCCTGAAACACAACATCGACTCCGCTTTCATCACCCATGCAGAGCGTTACAACGAGCATGTAACTTTCCAGCGCATCGATGCAGATCTGACCAACGATATGAAAGACGAGTCCGGTGAGGATCTGACCGACGCTACAAATACTCTGACCGATCTCTTCCGCAAAGTCCTCGACAAGAAAGATCTGACCGTCAAAGTTGAGAACCTGAAAGACGAAAATGTATCCTCCATGGTAACGCTTTCCGAGGAGAGCCGCCGGATGCAGGATATGATGAAGATGTACGGCATGACCGGCATGGATCCGTCCATGTTCGGCGGACAGGAAACCCTGATCCTGAATGCAAAACATCCGCTCGTTCAGTACATTCTGAAGAATGGCGAGAACGGCAACACATCCCTGTTCTGCGAGCAGCTGTATGATCTGGCAATGATCAGCCACAAACCGCTCTCTCCGGACGAGATGACAAAATTCGTAAGCAGAAGTAATCAGATTATGATGCTCCTCGCAAAATAATAAAGCACAGGCACAGCAAAACGCACCTCTTATAAAAAACGCCGGATTTCTGGAATTTACCAGATGTCCGGCGTGTTTTTTCCTGCTTTTTTACTTTACGATTTCTGATCCAGATGATAGAATAATTCTATTCGCCCTATTAAAAAATAAGGAAAATCACACGAAAGGTCTGGTATTTATTTCTATGAAAAAAGGAAAGCCATCCGCCCTGCTCCCGATCGCCGTTTTTCTGGTGTTTTATCTGGGGTTCGGCATTTATTCCGAGTATATTTTAAAAATTCCGATGGGCTTCTACAACATCCCCATCGTCGTCTCGTTTCTGACAGCGATCCTCGTCGCCTGTCTGCAGAACCGCAGTGTCTCGTTTGAAGAAAAGCTCGCCCTCATGGGACAGGGCATCGGGGACAAAAACATCATCACAATGCTGCTGATCTTCCTCGCCGCAGGCACGTTTGTCGGCGTTGTCGGAAGGAGCAGTGCAGAGAGCGTTGCCTATTTCATGCTCTCCTGGATTCCGGCAAAGTATGCCGTCGCTGTGCTCTTTGTCGTTGCCTGCTTCGTCTCCACGGCCATGGGAACCTCCGTCGGAACGATCACGCTTCTCGTGCCGATCGCCGCTGCTGTTGCCGAGACCTCCGGCTTTTCGCTGGCGCTCTGCGTCGCCTCCGTCATGGGCGGATCCATGTTCGGCGACAACCTCTCCTTCATCTCCGACACGACAATCGCCGCCTGCAACGGACAGGGCTGCGAGATGAAAGACAAGTTCCGCGAAAACTTCTGGATCGCTCTCCCGGCTGCTCTTGCCGCGCTGGCGCTGATCCTTGTAATCTCCTTCCGACAGGCGCCGGGCACACCGATCGTCCACGAATACCATCTGCTGCAGATGGTTCCGTACCTGCTCGTGCTGATCGGCGGCATCGCGGGCATTCAGGTGTTTGTCGTACTCCTTATCGGTATTGCTTCCGGTGCCGTTATCATGCTCGGTACGGGACAGACGACGCTCTTGGATATGCTCTCCAGCATGGGAAGCGGCACTTCGGGTATGTTTGAGACATGTATGGTTGCGATTCTCGTCGCTGCGATGTGCGCGCTGATCCGGGAAAACGGCGGCTTTACTGTCCTGCTTCGTGCCATTCACAAAATCTTCCGCGGAAAAAAGGGCGGCCAGCTCGGTGTCGGCATTCTCGTCGCGCTGCTCGACATTGCGACCGCAAACAACACCGTCGCGATCGTCATGGCAAACCCGATCGCAAAGCAGATGTCCGAGGACTACGGCATCACCCCACGGAAAACGGCATCGCTCCTCGATACCTTCTCCTGCATCTCACAGGGCATCCTGCCGTACGGCGCGCAGATGCTCGTGGCGATTTCCGCGGTGCATGAACTGGGATATGAGCTCTCCGCCTTTGAAATCATGGCAAACCTCTTCTATCCGGGCATGCTGCTTGTCAGTTCGCTGATCTTTATCTTCGTTCTGCCGGATCGGAAAAATGCCGAAAGCAATGCTTAAAAAGTTCCGTATCGGATCAACTCAAAAAATTATGTTAAAATGCCCACCGATTTCACTTTTTCGTTTGATTGGCGGGCATTTTTTTGCTTTTTTTGGCAAAAATAGCCAAAATTGCAGTAACATTTACGGTTGAAATTCTTTTACGCGGGTAGTATAATCGGGGTCGTGACATTGAGAAGGAGTGATGTTATGTGGGTTATGGGGAGAAAGGACAACAGAAAAAGTGAAATTATTAAGACAGTTCCTTGTAATTATGGCGGTTTCGTTCGTCGGAGAAATCCTGCACGCCGTGCTGCCGCTTCCGATTCCGGCAAGTATCTACGGCCTTGTGCTGATGCTGGCGCTTCTGATGACGGGGGCATTAAAACTTGATACCGTCGAGGACGCAGGCAAGTTTATGATTGAGATCATGCCGGTCATGTTCATTCCGGCGGGCGTCGGCCTGATGGAATCCTGGGGTGAATTAAAAGCCGTTCTCGTTCCGGTTCTCGTGATTACGCTCGTCAGCACCATCGTCGTTATGATTGTGTCCGGACGCGTGACACAGGCGGTCATCCGGCTGGAAAAGAAACACAAAGGAGGGGACGCAAAATGACAAATATGCTCTGTGAATCTGCATTTTTCGGCGTTGTCATCAGCCTTCTGGCGTATGAGCTCGGCATGCTGTTAAAGAAAAAATTTGGGCTTCCGATTTTCAATCCGCTGCTGATTTCCATTGCAGTCGTCATTGTATTCCTTGCTGTTTTCGATATCGATTATCAGAATTATAATGACGGTGCAAAATACTTGAGCTATCTGCTGACTCCTGCAACGGTCTGCCTTGCGATTCCGCTGTATGAGCAGATGGAGGCATTGAAAAAGAATATCAAAGCCATCCTCGCCGGTATTCTCTCCGGCGTGCTGACGAGCCTTACCGTGGTTCTCGCGCTGGCGCTGATCTTCAATCTGAATCATAAAATGTATGTAACACTGCTGCCGAAATCCATCACAACGGCCATCGGCATGGGTGTTTCGGAAGAGCTCGGCGGTGCGGTGACGATCACGGTTGCCGTTATCATCATCACGGGTGTGCTGGGAAATATGCTGGCGGAGACGCTCTGCAAGCTGTTTCACATTGAGGAGCCGATTGCAAAGGGCATCAGTATCGGATCGGCCTCCCATGCGATCGGTACGGCGAAGGCCATGGAGATGGGCGATGTCGAGGGCGCGATGAGCAGCCTTTCGATTGCAGTTGCAGGTATTCTGACTGTGGTCGGAGCGTCGATTTATGCGATGTTTATCTAAAAACGAACACTGATAAAAAGCAGAAAAAATCCGGGAATGGAAAGCAATGTAAAACTTTCCGTTCCCGGATTTTCTATCCCTGAAATTCTATAATTAAAAATTAAAATTCCGACTGCAGAAACTCTTCAATAAAAAGAAGCGCAGTAGCACTCCGGCCCTTCCGGGTCAATGCAGATATGCTCGAGCGTTCCGCTGTGCATCGAAAGCCCCATCGTCAGATCCTGCACAATCTGCTGCTTCGCCGTCTGGCGGTGCTCATAGATGTACTGATACACACTTTTCTTATTAATCTTTTTTAACGTAATTGTGGTAATACTCTTTTCGTTCACGCAAAAACGTCCTCTCTTTTACCGCTCCATCACATTGATCGACTCGATACCGACGCTTCCGCCGCGCACGACTTCAATCTTGCCGAATTCCTCTTTCATCAGCTTCACAACTGCATCGTTTTTCGTCGCTGTCTGGACAAACTCGAGCAGCAGGCTGTCTTTTCCGTAGTCGATGACCTTCGCCTTGAACGTCTCAGCGATCTGGAACAGCTCGACTTTGTCAGCTGCGCTGCAGTTGAATACCTTGATATACAGAATCTCTTTCATGCGCACAAACACGTCGGTGAAGTCGATGACTTTGATGACCTCGACCATGCGGTTCAGCTGTTTTTTGATCTGCTCAAACGTCTCATCGTCACTGACCGTGGCGATCGTCATACGCGATACGGTCGGGTCCTCGGTCGTTCCGACGGTCAGGCTGTCCAAGTTATAGCTTTTTGCGGAAAAAAGCCCGGAAATCTTGGAAAGGACACCAACCTGGTTTTCTACGTACAGTGAAATCCATCTTTTTTTCATTCCCTTATTCATCGCGCTCTCCTCCTAACAGTCCATAATCATATCTTCGAGCGTTCCGCCCGGCTTGATCATCGGGTAAACCATCTCCTCCGGATCGATGATAAATTCGATGATTGTCGGAGTCTTGGTGTTTTTCTTCGCCTCTTCAAACGCAGCCGCGATATCCTCTTTCTTCATGACACGGATTCCTTTTGCGCCGTAACTCTCAGCCAATTTGATAAAATTCGGCGTGTATTCCGGGTACTCTTCTCCGTCTGTTCTGCGGGAAAGTGCACCGGCGCGCAGGTTTGTCATGCTGTACCGTTTGCCGTAAAACAGCTTCTGCCACTGGCGTACCATGCCGAGGTATTCATTATTGAAGATACACAGGATGACCGGCAGCTCCTCGAGAACGGCAGTCGCCAGCTCCTGAATATTCATCTGCATACCGCCGTCACCGGAAATCGCGATGACCGGTTTGTCCGGGTTGCCGATTTTTGCTCCGATCGCGCCCGGAAGGCCGTATCCCATCGTTCCAAGGCCGCCGGACATGATGATCTGGCGGTTTTCGGTAATGTCGACGTACTGACTTGTCAGCATCTGGTGCTGTCCGACGTCGGTGACGATAATCGCATCGTCAAACTGCTCGTTGATCGCGTTGAAAATATCGAGCGGTCCCATCACGCCGTTCTGGCGCATCGTCAGCGGATGCTCGTTCTTCCAGGCATCGATCTGGGCAAGCCATTTCGATGTGGAGCATGGCTCTACGTACTCTGCCATCTTCGTGATCGCCTCTTTTGCATCGGCTACGATCGGGATATCGACATGGATGTTTCGAGAGATCGAAGCGGTGTCTATGTCGATGTGGACGATCTGCGCGTGCGGGGCAAATTCATGCAGCTTTCCGGTGATACGGTCATTGAAACGTGTTCCGATCGAGAACAGCAGATCGCACTCGCTGACTGCCATATTCGCCGCATACGCGCCGTGCATGCCAAGGTTTCCGATGAACAGCGGATGTTTCGTGGAGATCGCGCCGCGTCCCATAACGGTTGTGACAACCGGCACCTGTGTTTTCTCGACCACTTCGCGGAACACTTCCTGCGCATGTGCGATGTTGACGCCGCCGCCGGCAAGGAACAGCGGGCGTTTTGCTTTCGAAAGCATCTTTAACGCACGTTTTAACTGGCCGATATGAACGCTGGTGTTCGGTTTGTAGCCGCGGATGTTGACGTTTTTCGGATACTCTGCGCTGCCGAACTCTGCCATGACATCTTTTGGAAGGTCAATGAGAACCGGGCCCGGTTTTCCGGTGCGTGCGATGTAGAATGCCTCTTTGATGATGCGTCCGAGATCTTCACGGTTTCTTACCGTCACGCCGTATTTCGTGATGCTGCGGGTGATGCCGACGATATCAACCTCCTGGAATGCATCGTTTCCGATGAGGTGGCGGGCTACCTGTCCGGTGAAGCAGACAAGCGGAACGCTGTCGTAGTTTGCCGTTGCAAGACCGGTGACCAGGTTGGTTGCACCAGGGCCACTGGTAACGAGGCATACGCCGACTTTTCCTGTCGTTCTCGCATAGGCATCCGCCTCATGCACCAGCGCCTGCTCGTGGCGCGGCAGAACGATTTTGATTTCATCCTGTTTGTAAAGCTCATCGCTGATGTCAATGGTGCAGGCTCCCGGATAACCGAAGAGATACTCGACACCCTCCTCCTTCAGAGCCTTTACCAGAAGTTTGTTTCCTGTAATCTGTTTCATATGAAAACCTCCTGTTCTAAATTTACTGCATAAAAAATCCCCGAACATAAAACACCTTTTCTGTGCCTTACGTTCAGGGAGAATGTTTCCATCCACGGTACCACCTGAATTCCAGAAGAATACACTTCTGCTCATTCCGTACAGGATTTAACTTTTTTCATCCGATACGGCATCCCGGTAACGTAGGAACTACGTTGGAGCCTACTTGGAAAACATTGCTGTCCGCTTTTTCTGTTCAGTCCACTGCTCGAGGGCTACTTCCGCAGGCACGCTCACGGAGATTCTCACCAGCCATCTCCTCTCTTTGCTTTGCGCCGCCAGGTACTCCTCCCTGTCACTGCATTTTAGGTTTTGTTTTTTCTTAAATTACTGTCTATTATAGTCGGAAATGCCGCTCGTTGTCAATCGTTTCGCGCCCTTTTCTTGACTTTTCGCCCTGCGTGTGCTTTACTTAATCAGGTTTTTCTAATTAAAATAAGGAGTTTATACCCATGATGATTACATACACACAGGAAGAACTCTCTTCCATTGTCCACGCATTTGCTTTCCCGGGAACGATTACAGACTGGACGCCGCACGGGAACGGCCATATCAACGATACGTTTCTGGTGCGATCTACCGAAAACGGCGTCCTCCGCAAATCGATTCTGCAGCGCATGAACCGCACCGTTTTCCACAATCCAACGGAGCTGATGCAGAATATTGCACAGGTAACATCATTTCTGCGGAAAAAAATCACAGCCGCAGGAGGAGATCCATTCCGCGAGACGCTGAACCTGATTCCGACGACAGACGATGCCTGGTTTTTCGTCGATGAGCGCGGAGAATTCTGGCGCGCATTTCTCTTTATTTCCGATGCGTCCTGCTATGATGCCGTGACAGATCCAAAGCTGTTTTACGAGACCGGTAATGCTTTCGGCCGCTTCCAGCAGATGCTCTCCGATTTTCCGTCCGCCTCTCTTTTCGAGACGATCCCGGATTTCCACAACACACCGCTCCGCTACCAGGCGCTTTTACAGGCGGTACAGGCGGATCCGAAAGGACGGCTGAAAAACGTTTCGGATGAGATGGCGTTTTTCCTCGACCACGCAGACGATTACGGCGTAGCCGAGCGCATGAAGGCCTCGGGCGAGCTGCCGCTCCGCGTAACGCACAACGATACGAAGCTGAACAACATTATGATTGATGACAAAACCGGCGAGGGCATCTGCGTCATCGACCTAGACACCATTATGCCGGGACTGTCGATCTTTGACTTCGGCGATTCGATCCGCTTCGGCGCGAATACGGCCGCTGAGGACGAACAGGATGTCTCGAAGGTGTCTCTTTCCCTTCCTCTCTTTGAGAGCTATACAAAGGGCTTTCTCGCAGGCTGCGCAGGCTCTTTGACCCGCGCGGAAGTCGAAATGCTGCCGATGGGTGCAAAATTAATGACCCTCGAATGCGGCATCCGTTTTCTCGCCGATTACCTGATGGGCGATACCTACTTCAAAACCGCTTACCCGGAGCACAACCTCGTACGGGCGCGGACACAGATCGCGCTTGTAGCGGATATGGAGGAGAAATGGGGCGAGATGGAGAATATCGTCGCACGGGCTTCGTTTTCCCACTAAGCACCCGCATAAATTCACAGCATCAAAAAGACACAGCTGGAAGTATCTTTCTGCCTCCTGCTGTGTCTTTTTTGTTATCTTTCTACTATACAATATGTTTTATATTATGCTCTCGGAACGCTGACAATCCGCAGATCGTATTTCTTCAGCATCTCGCCGCCCTGTACTTTCTCGCCGGTCAGGATATCTTCTTTTCCGTCGAAGACTGCCGGAAGCGGAATCTCCTCATCTTTGAAGTTGATGATAAAGTACAGATCCTCGCCGTCTGCCTGGCGTTTTGTGATCTCGAGTGCTGTTGCTTCTCCAATCACCGGCTGGATGGCTGCGCTGTCTGCTGCCATAGCAAGAATTTTTGCAAGGCCGCTCTCAGAAAGGTCGGTTCCGACATAATATACGGTTCCTTTTCCGAACTGATTTTTTGCAACAGCAGTCATGCCTGCATAGAAATCGCTCTCATACTGTGCAATTTCTTCAGCTCCTTCGAGGTGCATCAGGTCACATACGAGACGGCACTCTTCCTCGGTTCCGTCTGCGAAACGGATCTTGTTTCTCTGCTCCGGTGCAAGAGCGTCGATCTCTTCTACCCATACGCCTGCCATTTTTCTGAGCGGTCCCGGGTATCCGCCGAGATGAACGTTGTCCGACTGTCCGACGATACCGCTCATGTAGGTGGTGATGAGGGTTCCGCCTGCCTGTACATAAGCCTCCAGGCTCTCTGCCACACCGTCTTTTACCATGTAGAGAACCGGTGCTGCAACGAGGTCATATTTGGAGAAGTCCGCGTCGATCGGGATCATATCGACAGCGATGTTCTTGTTATAGAAGTAATTGTACATCTGCTCGATCTGGTCTACGTAACGTAAATCGCGGTTCGGTCCGCTGGTGTACTCCAGTGCCCAGTAGTTTTCCCAGTCGAAGATGATGCCGACTTTTGCGTGGTTCTCGGAGCCCATCACACGGCTTCCGATTTTCTCCAGTTCTTTTCCGAGCTGGGTTACCTCACGGAAGACACGGGTATCTGCGGTTCCTGCGTGTGCGATAACAGCACCATGGAATTTCTCGCATCCGCCGACGCTTCTTCTCAGCTGGAAGAACTGAATCGTGTCTGCGCCGTGTGCAACGGTCTGATAGCTCTGTGCGCGCATCTGGCCCGGTTTCTTTAAGGAGTTGTACGGCTGCCAGTTCTGCTGGCTCGGAGTCTGCTCCATCAGCATGAACGGTGCGTCTTTGAGGCCGCGCATCAGGTCGTGGGTCATAGCTACGTGGCTCCATGGTGTATTGTAGCTCGGGTAGTTGTCCCAGGATACGATATCCATTTCTTTTGCCCACTTGAAGTAGTCGAGACCTTTGTACGTTCCCATCAGGTTTGTGGTGATCGGTGTTTCTTTGTCGTATTTGCGGATCGCGTCACGCTCCATTTTGTAGTTGTTCAGCATGCCGTCGGAGTTGAAACGCATGTAGTCGAGGGACATTCCTGCAAATGCAGTGCCGCTTCCCCATGGCATTCCGTCTCCCAGATCGTTCGGCGGTACAATCTCGTCCCAGTCGTAGATGGTGTGGCCCCAGAACTCCATGTTCCATGCCTTGTTGACTTCATCGAGTGTTTTGTATTTGTCTTTCAGCCATACGCGGAACGCTTTTGCACAGTTCTCGCAGTAGCACTCGCCGCCGTACTCATTGCTGATGTGCCAGCAGACGATGTTTTTGTTGTCGCCGTAACGCTCTGCCAGTTTTTCTGCCAGGCGTTTTGCATATTTCTGGAAAACCGGGCTGTTCGGGCAGGCATTGTGGCGATGACCGAATTTGTGATGGCGTCCTTCGAAATCGGTTCTTGCCACTTCCGGATAACGGTGTACCATCCATGCCGGGAGTGCGCCGGTGGATGTTGCCATGACGATCTGAACGTCCTCTTTTGTCAGGGTGTCTACGATCTCATCGAGCTCTGTAAAGTCGTACTCATTCTCGGACGGCTGGATTTTTGCCCAGGAAAATACGTTGATCGTGGTGCTGTTGATGCCGGCCTGATGGAAAAGTTTCATATCCTCATCCCAGATCTCTTTTGGCCACTGGTTTGGGTTGTAGTCTCCTCCGTATAACATTTTTTTGAATTTTGGCTGCATTTTTTTGATTCCTCCTGTGTTTGGATATCTCGTTTTGATGGCTCTATTATATACTGGTCTTTGTGAGAAAAGTATGATATGCTTGTCTAAAAAGTATGAATTTTCGAAACTCATTCCGGAATCTTATTTTAGACTTTTCTTTCAGAAAGGAACTGACTGTTATGCCTATTTTCTTTAAACCATCCGCCTCTGATTTTTCCCTCTCCGCTGACAGCATCGGCAACCGCTGGCTGCAGGAGCCCGTTGTGCGCCCGAACGGATTCCCCTTATATCACTGGATTCAGACGGAACGCGGCGAAGGGCTGCTGACCCTCGAAGGCCAGGAACTTTTGCTGAAACCAGATGACGGTGTTCTGATTGCTCCGCATGTGCCGCATGAATACCGCGAAAACGACGGCAGCGGGATGTGGTTTACATCCTTTCTGACATTTGACGGAAAGCTCTCCGATGATCTCTATAAAATCTGTGCCGTCTCGCCATATCTTTTCGTTCCGGCCTCAGAGGGCGCGTGGTTTCAGGAATGGATTGACCGCATAATCGACTCACATTTTCTGAAAAATGACATCGACGATGCTGCGCTCTCCGTCGGATGCTTTGAGTTCCTGACACGCCTTTCCCAGCTTCGCACCGGCCTTTCCCGGACGGAGCACCCTCTGTATCTCCAGTATGTCCGCCCGGCAATGCAGGAAATCGAAAGTCGTCTTTCCGACCCGCTCAATGTGGATGATCTCGCGGAACAGCTCCATATCACGCCGCAGTATCTGACACGCCTGTTCCAGCGTTTTGTCGGCAGCTCTGTCCGCTCGTACATCAGCGTTCTGCGCATCAGCCGCGCCAAGGAGCTTCTCATCAGCCGTCCCTACACTACGCTCGACGGCATCGCCTCCCTCTGCGGCTACCGCGATGTCAGCTACTTTATCTCGGTTTTCCGCCAGCAGGCCGGGACAACGCCGAAGCAGTTCCGGAAGCTGTACGGCATATAATCTGAAACACCCCTCTTTCCGGCACAAAAAAAGATCCTCCGTCTCATTTCACAGACGAAGGATCTTTTTTCGTTCTCTCTTATTTCATGCTTTTCAGAATGCTTCTCGCAACCGACAGTCCGTTTGCGCTTGCCTGCTGGAGGCCGCGGGTTACGGATGCGCCGTCGCCGATGGCGCGGAGGCCTTTAACGCTGGTGCAGAAGTCTTTGTCTACGACAACTTTGTTGGAATAGAATTTGACTTCTACGCCGTACAGCAGTGTCTCATCGCTGGCGATACCCGGTGTTACTTTGTCGAGGGCTTCGATCATCTCGGCAATGTCGACCATGATACGGTGCGGGAATACCAGGGAAAGGTCGCCCGGAACGGCATCTTTTAAGGTCGGGATCAGGTTATTGCGGCAGAGACGCTCTTCTGTCGTTCTTCTTCCGCGTTTGAAATCGCCGTACGTCTGAACGAGGATCTTGCCGTCGCAGAGCATGTTGGAAAGCTGTGCGATCTGTTTGCCGTACTCGATCGGGGTTTTAAATGGTTTCGTAAAGTTCTTGGATACCAGGAGGGCAAAGTTCGTGTTGTTTGTCTTGAACTCCTGGGATTTGTAGGCGTGACCGTTTACAACTGCCAGACCGTTTTCATAATACTCAGTTGCCACCTCACCGGACGGGTTCGTACAGAAGGTACGCACTTTGTCGTCAAAAGTCGGGGTATAGTAAACGAGTTTTGCCTCGTACAGGTTCTTGTTCAGGAACTCCATGACCTCGTCGCGGACTTCCACGCGGACACCGATATCGACGGTTCCGACCTCGGTCTCGATGCCGTGGCCGTTGCAGATATGTGAGAACCAGTCGGCTCCCTCGCGACCTACTGCGGAGACAATCTCATCTGCCTCGTAAACCGTTCCGTCCTCAAGTGTTACAGCTGTCGCACGGCCGTCCTTGATCGTAATATCATTGACCATCGTGTTGAATTTCATTTCCACGCCGATCTCTTTTAAGTGATCCTCGAGGCGGCTGTAAATCTTGTAGCCCTCCTCAGTTCCGAGATGGCGGATTGGACATTCGATCAGCTTCAGGTTGGCGTTGATCGCTCTGCGGCGGATCTCACGGATCTCTTTTTCTTTATCGACACCGTAAACATTCTTGTCTGCGCCGAAATCCAGATAGATCTGGTCGGACTCATGGATCAGCTCAACCGTCTTTTCATATCCTAAAATCTCCGGCAGATTTCCACCGACATCCGGGGAAAGAGAAAGCTTTCCGTCGGAAAATGCGCCTGCTCCGGCAAATCCCGTTGTGATCGAGCACGGTTTGCAGTTCACGCATTTTTTCGTTTTTCTCTTTGGACACTGACGGCTCTCGATCGAACGTCCTTTTTCGATCATCAGCACCTTCAGATCCGGTTTTTCTTTCAGCAGTTCATAGGCACAGAAAATACCTGACGGGCCTGCGCCGATAATAATGACATCATATTTCATTCTTTTTTAATTTCCTCTCGTTTTTTATCCCATCACGATCAGATACTGTCCGTCCGGCAGGGCAAAGACTTCGCTCTGCTCTTCTAATTCTGCATCCGACATTTCTTCCACGTCCATGCCCTCTTCTTCCATGTAGGCGCGCACGTCGTCCAGATTGTCGGCAACGACTGCAAGGCAGTCCTCCAGAAAGGCCTCTGCCTCATCGTAATTTTCAGCCACCGGCTCGTCGAATAACTGGCCCTGATTCATTAAAAATGTGTTGATGCATTCTTCAGTATATTCTCCCATTCTGGTTTTCTCCTCTGTTCGTTTTATTTTTCCTGATTCTTTCTGTGAAAAAGCGTTAAGATTTCCTCCGGCCGGTCGAGCAGCTCCATCGCATGGTTGTCGATCAGCTCCTGGCGCGGGCGGAATCCCCACGTCACACCAACGGTAAACATGCCTGCGGCGTTTCCGGTCTGCATATCCGTATTGGTATCGCCAAAGTACAGGCACTCTTCCGGTCTGGCGCCGAGTGCGTCTGCAATCGCGAGCGCACCGATCGGAGACGGCTTTCTCGGGATTTCTGCGGTCTGCCCCTGAATCCGGTTGAAAAAGCCCGGTCCGTACACGCTCTCCACGACGTGGATGGCCGCCTCGTGCGGCTTGTTGGAACATACGGCAATCGGAACTTCTTCCCGCAGCGCGGTCAGGGTTTCCCGCATATTAGGATACGGTTTTACGTGATACAGCGGGTCCTCGTTGAACCACGCGCGGCCAAGGCGGATGCCCTCCTGCAGATAGTTGAGCTCTGCATCTCCGGCGTCTTTTAAAGCGCGCTCCACTGCCAGATCGAAACCGTCTCCGGCGTAAAAGTTGAAGGCTTCTACCGGGCGCGGCACAAGTCCAAAATGTTCCAGAACGCGGTTGACTGCGTGCGCAATCGACTCTACAGTGTCTGCGATGGTACCGTCCAGGTCAAAGATACAAGCTTTTATCATATTCTGACTTCCCTTCTTTGTCTCTTTTGTTCTTCGATTTTCTTTCTTCTCTCTCTTCTTGTCCGCAATCATTATATCCTGTATTTTTTCCCTGCGCAACCATATTTTCTTTTCCGGCACTTTATGCTAAAATGAAACTGTTTTTCAGATTCTTGGAAAGGAAAAAAAGAGAATATGAATCAGACTGTGAAAATATTTTTTACCGATATGGATGATACCCTGCTGAATTCCGAAAAGCAGGTGACAAAAGAAAACATGGATGCCATTTCAGAGGCACTTGCTGCCGGCCACAAAATTGTGTTCAACACCGGCCGCCCGCTCTCCGGCTTTCTGCCGATCTTAAAAGAGCTCGGACTTGACCGCGAAGGCTGCTATGCCATCGCTTTCAACGGCGGACTGATTTACGACTGTGCTGCAAAGAAAACGCTGTACCGCCGCACGATTCCGCTCGAATATGCACGCGTGATCTTTGAAAAAACGCAGGAGGCAGGCCTCTACTGCCACACCTACTCCGACACCTCCCTTCTCTGCCGCCATGCAGGCGAGGAAACGCGCGTTTACACACAGGCAATCCACATTCCCGTCGTGGAAGATCCGCTTCTGCCGGAACACCTCGCCGAGGAACCATGCAAGATGATCGTGATTGATCTCCACGACCGTACAAAAATGGACGCTTACCGCGCTGCCATGGAGCCGTGGGCAAAAGGAAAAATTTCGATGTTCTACTCCAGCCCGCATTACCTCGAGCATGTCCCGGAACACGTTTCCAAGGGCCATGCCGTGAAAAAACTCTGCGAGCTTCTTCAGATTCCGCTTGCCAACACCGTGGCTGCCGGAGATCAGGAAAATGATATTTCGATGATCGAGGCAGCTGCCGTCGGTGCCGCCATGAAAAATGCGACCGATGCCGTAAAGGCGAGTGCCGATTATATCACGGAAAACGACTGCAATCACAGCGGCGTGGCGGAGATTCTTCGTAAGTTTATCCTTGCCTGATTCTGTTTCTGTGTCAGGAAACCTTCTTTTTCTTGTTTTCTTTGGCACTTTTTCCGAATTCTGTAAGATTTTACTTTCTTTTTTGTTGAAACTGTATTACAATAGTTTCAAAGGACGGCATTTGAAAGGAGACTTGAATCGAGATGTCACGAAAATCAAAACGTATTCTGCTTACTCTGGCTTCTGCCGCTGTCGGCGCAGCCTGCGGTGCGGCAGTCTATTTTATCCGGAAAGGAAAAGCAGATCTTGAAACAGATTTTGACGATTTTAAAGACGAATTTGAAGAGGAAGAGCCTGCTCCTGCTGAACGTACTTATACGACCCTTCCGAAAACGAAAGGTGCGGAGGATGCTGCACCGGATCCGGAATCTGCAGCTTGCAATAAAGGTTCCGAAACAGCTGATACAGAAGCTGAAAGCGAAACCGCAGAGTCCGAAGAAGAAGACGCTGAAAAAGAAAGCTGTGCGGATCGTGAAGTTTCTCCACAGGAAGAAAGCGAAGTAACCACAGAATAAAACCCAAAAACAGAATATAGAAACATAAGGAAGTAATTCCTGGGGAGGGAAACCTCCCCTTTTTTATGGAAAGGAGATTGTTATGGAACTTGCAAAACGCGATGACGTTCCTGTAGAACTTACCTGGGACCTGTCTTTAATTTATCCAACCGAGGAGGCCATGCTGGCTGATGCGCAGAAAATGAAAGAATTAAGTCTTTCTATGGAAGCATCCTACAAAGGAAACCTCACCGATGCAGCCACGATCAACCACTGCCTCGACGATTACCAGGAGGTCTACCGTCTGATCACACTGACCGCCAACTACTGCGATCTCGCCGTCTCTGTCGACTATTACAACAGTGCAAACCAGACGCGCAACGACCGCATCAACAGCCTGATCTCTGAGATTTTCAGCCGTCTCACCTTTATCGAGAGCGAGCTTTCCGAACAGTCCGAGGATGTTTTGAACGAGGCCATGCAGCAGTCAGATACGAACCGCTGCTATCTCGCCGAGATTCTCCGCAACAAGGCACACCGCCTGAGCCCGGAAACCGAGCGTGCCATTTCCGCTCTGTCCCAGACCTTCTCTGCTCCGTACCAGATCTACAACATGGCAAAGCTTGCCGATATGAAATTTGATTCTTTCACCGTAAACGGAAAAGAATATCCGCTCGGCTACTCCCTGTTTGAAGATAATTACGAATACGAAAAAGACACCGATATCCGCCGCAGTGCATTCTCCGCCTTTTCTGCAAAAATCAGACAGTACGAAAATGTAACGGCAGCTGCTTACAATGCCCAGCTGCAGACAGAAAAGACCATGGCCACGCTGCGCGGCTTCAATTCCGTCATCGATTCTCTGCTGTTCCCGCAGCAGGTCAGCCGTGAGCTGTACAACCGCCAGATCGATCTCATCACCACCCGCCTGGCTCCGCATATGCGCAAATATGCCCGCCTGCTGAAAAAGGTTCACAACCTTGACCGCATGACCTTCGCCGATCTGAAAATCGCCGTCGACCCGGAGTACGATCCGTCTGTCACGATCGAGGAATCAAAACAGTACATCGAAAAAGGCCTTGCCATTCTCGGTGATGATTACGTTTCCATGATTCAGGAGGCATACAAAAAACGCTGGGTTGACTTTGCACAGAACCAGGGAAAATCCACCGGCGGCTTCTGTGCCAGCCCGTACGGAAAAGGTTCCTTTATTCTCTTAAGCTGGAATAACCGCATGGCAGATGTTTTCACGCTGGCGCATGAACTCGGCCACGCCGGCCATTTCCGTCTCTGCAACGGCGCACAGGCGATTCTCGATACCGAGGTTTCCTCTTATTTTGTCGAGGCGCCGTCTACCATGAACGAGCTTCTTATGGCTCATTATCTGCTGAAAACGACCCCGGACAAACGGTTCCGCCGCTGGGTTTTAAGCTGTATGATCAGCAACACATATTATCATAACTTCGTCACCCATCTGATGGAGGCTGCTTACCAGCGCGAGGTTTACAAGCTCATCGATGCCGGCGACAGCGTACAGGCTGAGACGTTAAGCAGCATTATGAAAGAGACCCTGCAGAAGTTCTGGGGCGATGATGTGGAAATTTCCGATGACGCAGCGCTCACCTGGATGCGCCAGCCGCATTACTATATGGGACTTTACTCCTACACCTACAGCGCCGGACTGACCGTTGCCACACAGGTCTGCAGGCGCATCGAAACCGAAGGCCAGACCGCTGTCGATGACTGGAAAAAGGTACTGACCGCCGGAAGCACGAAGACACCGGAAGAGCTGGCAAAAATGGCCGGCGTTGATATCTCGACGGATGCACCGCTTCTCGATACGATCGAGACGATTGGATCGATCATCGATGAGATCTGCGAGCTGACCGAAGAGCTGGGCTGCTGATCCTGTCCGCATTGTAACTCTCTATCAAACAGTAAAAACGGATTGTTCCGTCAGTTTTTGTTACTGACGAAGCAATCCGTTTTTTTCATATCTTTTTTCACGCATTCCAGCACTTTTTCAGAATCGCAGCTGCCTCTGCAATCTCCTCCTCAGAAAGCCCGGCGTACCCAAGCAGCACTGTGCCGCCCTGTGCGGGATCTGCGGCAGCGCCGATGCAGTACCGTTCCAGCCCGTACACGCGCACGCCATCCTCTTTTGCCCGCTGCACCGCCTCCGCTTCGGAGAGTCCTCTCGGCAGGTGGACCAGCACATGGACGCCCGCATTCTCGCCGGACACCGTGTACTCCCGCCCAAACTCCTTCAGAAGCCGGATCAGCAGGTCGTGTTTCCCTTTATACTGTGCACGCATCCGGTTCAGATGGCGCTCGAACGCGCCGCTCCGCATAAACCCTTCCAGAATCTTCTGGTCCGTCTTCGAAACTGTCGCGGAAAAGCATCTTCCGTTCTCCTCGTAGGCAGGCAGCAGCGTCTCCGGCAGCACCATGTAGCTGATGCGGATGGACGGCGCAATCGCCCGCGAAAACGTTCCAAGATAGATCACTTTTCCCTCTGTGTCATTGCCCTGCAGTGCCGGGATCGGGCGGCCCTTGTAGCGGAATTCACTGTCGTAATCATCCTCAATCAGATACCGCCCATTTTCCCTCGATGCCCACACAAGGAGCTGCATCCGCCGCTTCATCGGCATGACCATGCCCATCGGGAACTGGTGCGACGGCATGATGTACGCCAGATCCGCCCCGCTTTTTTCCAGCTCCGCCGGCCGCATGCCCGCTTCGTCCATCGAAATCGTACACATCGCATAGCCGAGCTTCGCAAAACAGCGGTAGGCACTGATGTAGGTCGGATTTTCCATCGCCACTTTATGGCCACGCCCTAAGATCACCGAAAGCAGCATCAGCAGATAATCATTTCCCGCTCCGACGATGATCTGCTCCGTGCGGCAGTTCACGCCGCGTGCGTGGTGCAGATAGTCGCGGATTGCCTCCCGAAGACCGTGCTCGCCCTTCGCATCCCCGAGCTGGAACAGGCTGTCATCTGCGTCCAGCAGGACTTCTTTCGAGATCTTCTTCCAGCTGTTCTGCGGAAATCCGCCCGGCGCCGTACCGGTCACGGCAAAATCGTAGCGGAACGGCATCTGTTCCGCGGTATCATCCTCTTTTGTCTCCTCTTTCTTTTCATCGAGGCGGTACAGCCCCTCAATCTCACAGACAAAGTAGCCTTTGCACGGCACACTCTCCAGATACCCTTCGGATACCAGCTGCTCATACGCCAGATCCACGGTACTCCGGCTCACCGACAGATAGCCCGAAAGCGCCCGCGCCGACGGCAGCCGCTCCCCTGCACGGATCCGTCCGCCGCGGATTTCCTCGCGGATAAAACCGTAGATCTGCTCATAGAGCGGTGTCTTCCGATGCGGATCCAGCGAAATCGTCAATTCATTCATCTTCCCATCTCCCCTGACAAAAAGAACAGCCGCTTGGGATGTCGGTTTCATCCAGGCGGCTGCTCTGTTCCATTTCAAAATTCTTATTTATTTCGCTGCCGGTAGCTTGAAAGAGCTCTTCAGGGATACGATACGGTTGAACACCAGCGCATCCTCTTTGGAATCTTTTGCGTCTACACAGAAGAATCCGTTTCTGACAAACTGGAAGCTGTCATATGCTTTCGCATCTTTTAAAGACGGCTCCAGATAGCACTCTTTTAATACGGTCAGGGAATTCGGATTCAGGTTCATGGAACCATCCTCGTTGTAAACGCCCTTCTCCTCGTCGATCAGGTTTTCGTACAGACGGCACTCTGCTTTGACGGCGGTCTTTGCTGCTACCCAGTGGATTGTTCCTTTTACTTTTCTTCCGTCCGGGGAATTTCCTCCCTTGGACTCCGGATCGTACGTTCCATGGATTACGGTAATATTTCCGTTCTCGTCTTTCTCGCATCCGGTGCAGGTGACGAAGTATGCGTTCATCAGGCGGACTTCATTGCCCGGGAACATACGGAAGTATTTGCGGACCGGCTCCTCCATGAAGTCTTCGCGCTCGATGTACAGTTCTCTTCCGAACGGTACCTGACGGCTGCCAAGCTCCGGATTCTCGAGGTTATTCTGTACTTCCAGCATCTCAATCTGGTCTTCCGGATAGTTGTCGATGACAAGTTTCACCGGATTTAAGACTGCCATGGTACGGGCTTTTTTCAGCTTCAGATCCTCGCGGATGCAGTACTCCAGCATCGCATAGTCAACGGAGCTGTTTGCTTTTGATACACCGCACAGATCTACGAATTTCTTGATGGACTCCGGTGTAAAGCCTCTGCGGCGGAGTGCTGCGATGGATACGAGACGCGGGTCATCCCAGCCGTCTACCACGCCGTCCTCTACCAGCTTTTTGATGTAACGTTTTCCGGTAACCACGTTAGTCAGATACAGCTTTGCAAACTCAATCTGGCGCGGCGGCATCGGATATTCCAGCTCGCGTACAACCCAGTCGTACAGCGGACGGTGGTCCTCAAACTCCAGCGTACAGATAGAATGGGTAATGCCTTCGATGGCGTCCTCGATCGGATGCGCGAAGTCGTACATCGGGTAGATGCACCAGGTATCGCCGGTTCTGTGGTGATGCATATGGGCTACACGGTAGATAACCGGGTCTCTCATGTTGATGTTCGGTGATGCCATATCGATTTTCGCACGGAGTACTTTGCTTCCGTCCTCGAATTCGCCGTTTTTCATGCGCTCGAACAGGTCCAGGTTTTCCTCTACGGAACGATTGCGGTACGGGCTCTCTTTTCCAGGCTCGGTTAAGGTTCCGCGGTACTCACGGATCTCCTCTGCGGACAGATCGCAGACGAATGCTTTTCCTTTTTTGATCAGTTTTACGGCTGCCTCATACATCTGTGGGAAATAATCGGATGCGTAGTACAGATGATCTTTCCAGTCTGCACCAAGCCACTGGATATCGGCTTTGATGGAATCAACAAACTCGGTTTTCTCTTTCGTCGGGTTTGTATCATCGAAACGCATGTGGAACTCTCCGTTGTACTCCTGTGATAAACCGTAGTTTAACAGGATGGATTTTGCATGTCCGATATGAAGATAGCCGTTTGGCTCCGGCGGGAATCGTGTGCAGACATGGTCGTAAACGCCCTCTGCCAGATCTTTGTCAATCGCAAGCTCGATAAAATTTTTGGAAACAACTTCTTTTTCTTCCATAATAAGGTCAGGCCTCCCTCGAATCTTTTCGTTTGGAGCACTGCCCCGAAAAGGGCGCAAAATGCTCTGTGTATTCTATCACTATAACACAAAAGCATTCTCCTGCAAAGCATTTTTTTCGGTACACAAAGCCGCCGGAGCGGACCGGTGCCTATTCTTCTGCCTCGTGTGCGGTCACCTGGCGGTGCTCCACGGAGGTCGAGAACACGATCTGCGTCCGCGTCCGTCCAAAATGCTGCAGCTCGCCGATAAACTGGTCGAGCTCAATGGTACTAACAAAAAGGCCCTCAATGAGCATGGAGTAATCACCGGTAACGCAATTACATTCCACGACATTGTGGACCTTTTCAATATAGGGATAAAATTCTTTTTTCTGAACCGGCTCAACCTCGAGGTTGATGAACGCTTTGATCGGATATCCCAAAAGCGCCGGATTTAATTTGACCTGATATCCTGTAATGTAGCCTTCCTTCTCCAGCCGCTCAATTCTGGCGGAAACTGCCGGGGAGGATAAAAATACGTGTTCCGCGATTTCTTTCAGCGGCATCCTGGCGTTTTCCCGAAGAAGATTCAGGATTTTTGCATCGATGTGATCGAGCTCATGGCGCATCGCATCGTTCTTGCTTTTTTCATGTTTCATACGCTGCTCTCCTGTTTTTTCACTTTTATACTGTTCAGCATATCACGTTCGCCGTTTTTTGTCTACGAAAACGTGTCCTCGCGGAAACTGCTTTCGAAAAATAAGTAAAAGTGCCTCTTTCCCTTGGTATTTAAAATCAAATGCAAAAATAAATAAAATTCCACAGTTCTTCGGCGGCGGTATTTACAAATTTCTGCCCTGGTGTTATTCTTCCGGTATCGAAAGGCAAAGCAAGAATTGTTTCAGACAATATACACAACTCAATGCGTGCAGAAAGAAGGAGATTATTATGAAAACAAGAATTGAAGCAGATTCCATTGGTTCCCTTGAAGTCCCCTCCGACGCCTACTACGGGGTACAGTCCCTGCGGGCAAAACGGAATTTCCCCATCACGGGAACGCCGATCCACCCGGTCATGATCCAGAATCTGGCGAAAATTAAAAAGGCAGCTGCCATCTCCAACCGCGAAGCACAGAGACTGCCGGAGGAAAAAGCGGCTGCCATTATCTATGCCTGTGATGAAATCATTGCCGGCAAATTAAAAGACCAGTTCATCGTTGACGGCATCCAGGGCGGCGCCGGAACGAGTGCTAATATGAACGCAAACGAAGTCATCGCAAACCGCGCCATCGAAATCCTGGGCGGCGCCAAGGGTGATTATACCATTGTCCACCCGAATGACCACGTCAACATGGCACAGTCCACAAACGACGTTATCCCAAGTGCAGGAAAACTGACCGTGCTCGATCTGCTCCCGGATCTTCTGCATGCGCTCGAGTCACTCCACGCAGCACTGCTCGATAAGTCCCAGGAATTTGACCACATTTTAAAGATGGGAAGAACCCAGCTTGAGGACGCTGTTCCGATGCGTCTCGGCCAGAGCTTCCACGCTTACGCAACGATGATCGAGCGTGATATCCGCCGGATCGAACGCGCCAGAAAAGAGCTGTTCACCCTGAACCTCGGCGGAACAGCCATCGGTACGACGATCAATGCTTCCGATTACTATCTCCACCACATCGTGCCGACCCTCGCTGCTGTGACAGGCTATCCGCTGATGCAGGCGGACGATCTGTTTGACGCGACGGAGAACCTCGACGGATTTGTGACGATCTCCAACACGTTAAAGACCTGCGCCGTCAACCTCTCCAAGATGTGCAACGACCTGCGCCTGCTGTCCAGCGGACCGCGAACCGGATTCGGCGAGATCAACCTGCCGCCGATGCAGAACGGATCCTCGATTATGCCGGGCAAGATCAACCCGGTGATCCCGGAGGTTGTGACACAGGTTGCCTTCCATGTCATCGGAAACGACACCACAATCACGATGGCGGCTGAGGCTGGCCAGATGGAGTTGAACGCGTTTGAGCCGGTTGTCTTCTACTCCCTGTTCTCTTCCATCACCTCGATGACAGGCGCTGTGAATACGCTTGTGAAGAACTGTATTCTCGGCATTACCGCAAATGAGAAACGGTGCGAGGATCTCGTTTCGAAGAGTGTCGGCATCACAACGGCGCTCTGCCCGTATATCGGATACCAGAAAGCGGCCTCGATTGCAAAGAAATCGCTGAAGACGGGCGAGAGTGTTACTTCTCTGGTTCTGAAAGACGAACTGCTGACACAGAAACAGCTCGACGACATTCTCGATCCGTACGCTCTGACCGGACCGGAACTGCCGGCAGAAGACGATCTGGCTGGCTGAATGTAACTGCTGCTTTCTTTCATAATTTCTTAACGATACGCAAAAAGGCTTCCCGGATTTCCTTGCTGTCCGGGAAGCCTTTTTCTGTCGTTTTCTTTTGTATCAAACTCTGTTTAAATTCTCGCTACGCCGCTCTTTCTTGCTGCCTCTGCAACGGCTGCTGCCACCGCATCTTTGACACGCGGATCAAAGGCTGCCGGGAGGATGTAGTCTGCGTTCAGCTCTTCATCGCTTACCAGGCCTGCGATTGCGTAAGCTGCTGCGACCTTCATTTCATCGTTGATATCAGATGCTCTCACATCGAGCGCTCCGCGGAAGATGCCCGGGAAGCAGAGTACGTTGTTGACCTGGTTCGGGTAATCGCTTCTTCCTGTGCTGACAACGGCTGCTCCTGCTGCTTTCGCCTCGTCCGGGAAAATCTCCGGCGTCGGATTTGCGCAGGCAAAGATGATCGGATCTTTTGCCATCGTACGTACCATATCGGGAGTGAGCGTACCCGGCGCAGAAACGCCAATAAAAATATCGGCTCCTTTGATTACCTCTGCAAGCGTGCCCTTCTCATGGTTGTAGTTTGTGATCTTCGCCATCTCCTCTTTGATCGGGTTGAGGCCGTCGCGTCCCTCGTAAATCGCACCTTTGCGGTCTGTCATGATGACGTTTTTGAGACCCATCGAAATCAGCAGGCGGATAATGGCGATTCCGGCTGCACCGGCTCCTGAGGTAACAATTTTGACTTCATCCAGTTTCTTTCCAACCAGTTTCAGCGCATTGATGACACCGGCCAGTGTGATCACGGCTGTTCCATGCTGATCATCGTGGAAAATCGGAATATCACAGCATTCCTTTAATTTCTTCTCGATCTCAAAACATCTCGGTGCGGAGATGTCCTCCAGGTTGACACCGCCGAAGCTTCCTGCGAGAAGACGCACGGTATTGACAATATCATCCACATCCTTGCTGCGCACGCAGAGCGGGATTGCATCGACACCACCGAATTCTTTAAACAGCACGCATTTTCCTTCCATGACCGGCATGCCGGCCTCCGGGCCGATATCTCCAAGTCCGAGAACTGCGGTTCCATCTGTAACAACAGCTACCGTGTTCCATCTTCTGGTCAGCTCGTAGCTCTTGTTGACATCTTTCTGAATTTCCAGGCACGGCGCCGCCACACCCGGTGTATAGGCAAGACTCAAGGCATCTTTTGTATCTACGGCCGCCCGGGAAGTGACCTCAAGCTTTCCGCGTAATTCATAGTGCATTTTTAATGATTCTTTTGCGTAATCCATCGCTTTTTTCCTCCATTTCATGTGTGACTGCGTCTCATTAATAATAGGAAGAGAGATTCACGCGTCACACGGGATGTCTGTTCGCTGCACCCCTATTATAACAAGCGTTCTCTAAATTTCAACCGGTGTTTTGATTAATGAAAAAATTTCTACTTTTCCGCCAAAAACGGCTGCTTCATTTGCGAAATTTTATCAAAAATACTCTTTTTCTTTCTCTCAGCCGCAGTCCGATCCTGCCCGGAGGGCTTTTTTTGCTTTACAGTAAAATTCAACAAAGTTTTTTATAAAGCAAAAAATCTGCCCGCCTCCCATCCTTTTCAGACTGGAAAACAGACAGATTTTTTTCTTTACTCCGCCACAATATTCTGCAGCCAGACTCCTTTCTTGACAAGGACAAATCCAATCACGCACTTGATCAGGTCAACCGACATAACCATAAAGTAGATTGCGTAGATCGAAAGTCCGGTAAAACGGCTCAGGCAGAAAGCCACCGGCACACTGACAACCCAGATGAATACGCTGTCGAACAGGAACGTGATGATCGTTTTTCCACCGGAGCGCAGGGTAAAGTAGCTTGCATGCAGGAATGCATTGACCGGCATGAACATGGCCACTTCCACGATGAAGATTGCCGCCATGTGGCGTACTTCGTCCGTCGTGTTGTAGAGGCGTGGGAAGAGCGGAGCCACGAGCGCCATCAGCGCGCCGATCACAATACAGAGTAATACAGAAAACGTGATCAGCTTCGTATCGGTATCCTTTGCCTCTTCCATCCTTCCGGCTCCGAGGAGCTGTCCGACGATGATGGCAACGGAATCGCCGAGTGCGATGAAAACGACGTTGAACAGGTTCGAGATCGTGTTGGAGATATTCATCGCGGCTACGACATTCAGTCCACGCACGGAGTAACACTGCATCAGGATCGCAACGCCGCCGGCCCAGAACGTTTCGTTCAGCATCAGCGGTGTTCCTTTGATGAGGATCTGTTTCGTCAAAGCCGCCGGAACACGGATCGTGCGGTACAGATGCTTCGTAAAACGATATTTTTCTTTGTTTCCATGCGTGCGGATCAGCACAATCGCCATCTCCACGTAACGGGACAGCACCGTTGCGGCTGCCGCGCCGACAACGCCGAGCTGCGGTGCACCGAATTTTCCGTAGATTAAAATGTAGTTAAAAACCAGATTAACGAAGACAGCGGTAATACCGGCCTTCATCGGAAGCATTGTCTCGCCGCATTCGCGCAGCGTGCTGGCATAAAGCTGCACAAACAGGAACGGCGGGAGTCCTACCAGCATGACCTTCATATAAGAAATGCCATAGGCTAATGTCGCATTCATGTCCTGGCTTCCCTGATCGCCTGTCAGGTAGAGACGAATCAGAGGCTCGTGCGCACCAAGGAAAATAGTGATTGCCGCTGCCGTCAGGATCACGCCGATCCAGAGCTTGAAGCGGAAGGTGTTTCGCACACCCTCGTCGTTGCCCTGTCCGAAATACTGCGCAGTGAAGATTCCTGCGCCAGACACGCCTCCAAAGATACAGAGGTTATAGATAAAAAGAAGCTGATTGACGATCGCAACACCGGACATCTGCTCGGTGCCGACCTGTCCTACCATGATGTTGTCGAGAAGGCTGACAAAGTTGGTGATACCGTTCTGAATCATAATCGGCATCGCAACGCCAAGCACCATCAGGTAAAACCGTTTGTTCCCAATAAATTTTCTGTGTTTCTGCATGGTTTCCCCCTTTTCTTGCTGTATAAAATAAATGACATAAATCGGAGCCTTTCTGGATTTCTCCAGGCAGGCCCCGAACAGTAATGTTTATTATACACGATTCATGTTTAGAAAGAAAGATCCTTTTTATCTTTTTTCTGGCTTTTTTTGACATCTTAATTTCAGAGCATTAAACAGCCTCAACAATAAGATAAACATAACTCCCCATATTACCCATGCCGCAAAGCACCCAATTCCCTGATAGCGGATATCTACCATTATTCCAATAATAAAAGGAAGTGACATAAACATAATTACTGCCATTATAAAATCAAAAATAATGTATAACACTATGTTTACCTTCCCTATTAAGAATCTGCTGTTTGATATTCATCCTGTATTTTCTGATTTGCCGCCTGACCAATATTAAGCTTTTCAAACATTTCTTCTGTATCCAGACCTCTGCTGTAGTACGCAGTCATCATATCCGCTGTGATCGATTTTCCAAATCTTCTGGGGCGGCTGTTGCAGATAAACTTCGATGTTGTGTCAATCACACTGTTGGTGTATTCCAGCAATCCTGTTTTATCGATATATATTTTTGAGTTTAATACGTCCTGAAAAGCATTCACCTTTGAATTTAAAAAATCGTCCCACAGCATGCCGCAAATTTTTCCACCAGCGCCACTGCCACCTTCATCACCCCGGCCAGTACCATCACAAAGATTGGGTTCTTTTTGCCTTTCTGCAGCAGGATGAGGCTGATGATAAAGATCACGACAAGACTCCAGTTCGTCTGCGCCAGCCGGATCACGGTATCTCCTTCACTGCTCCAAAACGCCGTGACCAGAATTGAAATCCCTGCGGAACCGATCATCGCCACAACCGCCGGGCGGAGGGAGCGGAGGATGCCCTGGAGCATTGCCATTTCACGGTATTTTAAATAGAGTTTCGCAAGCAATGTGACAAGAATACACGACGGCAGAATACAGCCAAACGTTGCCGCAAGTGCGCCCGGAACACCAGCGATTTTAATTCCGACGAACGTAGCCGAATTGACTGCGATCGGCCCCGGCGTCATCTGGGAGATGGTAATCAGATCCGTAAACTCCGACATCGACAGCCAGCCGTGTCCCTGCACCACCTGCCCCTGAATCAACGGCATGGCGGCATAGCCTCCGCCGAAGCTGAACAGGCCGATCTGGAAAAAGCTTAAAAATAACTGAAGATAGATCATTTCGCACCCCTCCGTTTCGCCAGAATCGTCCGCACCGCACCGATGGCACCGCAGACCAGTACAATATAAATCACGTTGACCTTGAAAAAACAGGCTGCTGCAAACGCACAGACAAGAATCACCAGCGACAGTGGATCTTTTTCTTTCACAACCCCGGCTCCCATCTCATACGTCACAGATGCAATCACTGCTCCGACACCTGCCTGCATCCCTTCCAGCATCTGACTCACAAAAAAATTATCCCGAAACGCCTGGTAGCAGACCGAAATCACAGAGATAACCAGAAACGGCGGAATAATCGTTCCAATAATGGAAACCAGCACACCGATCAGCCCCGCCAGCTTATACCCGACGACAATCGCTCCGTTTACCGCAATCGGCCCCGGCGACGACTGTGCAATCGCTACCAGGTCCAGCATCTCATTTTCCTCAATCCAGTGGTACTCATCCACGAACTTTTTCTTCATCAGCGTCACAATCACATACCCGCCTCCGAACGTAAACGCGCTCAGATACAGCGTGGAAAGGAACAGCTTCTGCAGTACCTTACGTTTTGACTCCATTCTTTTCACCTCGTTTTTTCCGATCTGTCTCCCGTTGTTTTTATATAATGAAAAAATCCCGGTTTCCCGGGATCTTTCTTAAGTAAGCTGATGACGGGAATCGAACCCGTGACCTCCGCCTTACCAAGGCGACGCTCTACCGACTGAGCCACATCAGCATTCGCAAGTTGTTTTGTTTTTTGTTAGCTCCTTGCTACATTTGGTATTCTATCAAAACTATAGTGAATTGTCAACAGTTTTTTCTACAAATTTGAAAATTTTTATTTGTTCACAGATTTTCCTGCACTTTTGACAATTCACCGTAATTTTTTCGGTCGTTTTTCCATCTCACGAACAGACCTCCCGCACTTTACTGCGGATTCTCTGCAGTGCATTGTCGATTGCCTTCGGCTGCTTTCCAAGTTTTTCTGCAATCTGCGTATAATCGTACCCTTTCAGATACAATTCCAGCACCTGGTACTCAAATTTGCTGAGCCGTTCTTTGATCCGCTCATGCATGCCGATTACGTTTTCCCGGCTGATCATGATCTCCTCCGGTGTCTCCTCGTCCACCAGGCGCAGCTCCTGCTCGGAAACCGGTTCACTTAACGAGACGAAGCTGTTCAGCGGCTGATGCTTCTGGCGCTGGGACGATGCCACTGCCGAATACATCTGACGGTCGATGCACAGGCCGGCGAAGGTGGCAAACGATGCCTCCTTCCCCGGTTTGTAGTCACGCACTGCCTTAAAAAGTCCGAGCATGCCCTCCTGGATCAGATCCTCGTGATCTCCGCCCACCAGGTACAGCGCCCTCGCCCTGGTCCGCACCAGCGATTTGTATTTGTCGATCAGATAATCGGTAATCTCGCGTTCTCCTGCCCGCAGACGCGCAATCAGCTCCTCATCCGTACAGGTATCGTAATCTTTCACCATCATATCTCTTGTATCCTTCATCTTTCTTCCGCCGGAGCGTAATGTGATTTTCCGCAATTTCTAGCAGCTTCTCTGTCTTACAATCTCATAAGCGAGCACGCCGGCTGCCACGGAAGCGTTCAGAGAGTCGATATCGCCTTTCATCGGAATTGTGGCTGTGAAGTCGCAGTTTTCTCTCACCAGACGGCTGACACCCTCTCCCTCATTTCCGATTACAAGGCCGATCGGTCCTTTGAGGTCGAGATCATACATTCTCTGTCCGTTCATGTCCGCGCAGACAAACCAGATGCCCTTTTCCTTCAGCATTTCCATGGTCTGCACCAGATTCGTCACCTTTGCCACCGGTGTGTAATTTAATGCACCTGCCGACGTTTTGGCAACGGTTGCTGTCAGGCCGACTGCGCGGTGCTTCGGCACGATGACACCATGTGCGCCTGCCAGGTTTGCGGTACGGATGATCGCACCGAGGTTATGCGGATCCTCAATGCCGTCCAGCAGAAGGATAAATGGCGGCTCTCCTTTCTCCTCTGCGCGCGCGAGGATGTCCTCAACGGTTGCATAACTGTAGGAAGCCACCTGTGCAATGACACCCTGATGCTTTCCGGTGGTGGACAGCTCGTCAAGACGTTCTTTTTCTACATAATTGATGATGGTATCGTGTTTTTTCGCCTCACGGATGATCGTGCGGATCGGGCCGTCCTGGCTGCTTGCAAGGACGAACAGCTTGTCCACGGTCTTGCCGGAGCGGAACGCCTCGATGACAGCATTTCTTCCCTCTACCATGCCGCCTGTAAACTCCTCATCCGCCTGCTGTACTTCCTGTTTTCTGTCTCTGTCACGGTAATCTCGTTTCCCCTTAAAGTCACGTTTTTTTCCGTCTCTTCTCTCAAAGTTTCTCTTGTCGTTTCTGTTGTTTTCTCTCATATCATTCCTGTTCCGCGGTCCCAAAAGCAGTGGGAACTTTTGCTTTTTCAAAAGCCCCACTGCCCTGCCGCTTCTTTTTTATTTTCTGAATCTTATCTGCTCTCACACTTCGCCAAGTCCTGCCCGGATCAGGTCGATCATCCGCTTGTAATCCCCTTTCAGGTACAGATACCCCATCACGGCCTCAAACCCGGTTGCCCGGCGGTAGTCGATCGTGGACGCATTTTTTGCCTTGGTATAGGATTTCGCATTTCTGCCTCTTTTATAAATCTGTTTTTCCTCTTCGGTAAACAGCGGCTCCAGAATTTCAATCATCGCCGACTGTTTCTCCGCCTTTACAAGCCCTGCCGCATGGCGGTGCAGCTTGTTGACCTGCATATTTGCTTTCCGCACCAGAATCGTGCGGATGACGATCTCATACGCAGCATCCCCGATGTAGGCCAGCGTAAGCGGCGAATACATGCGGATGTCATGCTGTTCCAGTCCGAATACCTCCGAAAGATAATCCTTCTCCCCGAAAACTGCCTCTGGAAAAAGCTCCTCGTTTTCTGTCTCTTTGCCCACTTCCGTCACTTCTGTTCTGTCCTTTCTTTTTTCCTCATCTGACGCAGCTCGCCCTCCAGCTCGAGCACACGGTTCGTAAGCTCCGTATTCTCCTGCTGCAGTACTTTGATATCCTCGAAAATCGGGTCCGGCAGATGAATGTGATCCATGCTTTTTCTCGGAATCCGCACATCATTCTGCTTCACAATGTGCCCCGGCACGCCGACGACGGTACAGTTCGGCGGAACCTCCTCGATCACAACCGATCCGGCTCCGATTTTGGAGTTTTCCCCGATCGTAAACGATCCGATGATCTTCGCACCGGCGCTGACCATAACATTGTCCTTCAGCGTCGGATGACGTTTCCCGGTCTCCTTACCATTACCGCCAAGCGTCACGCCCTGATACAGCGTCACGTTGTCTCCGATAATGGCTGTTTCTCCGATAATCACACCAGAACCATGATCAATAAACAATCCCTTTCCGATCGTCGCACCCGGATGGATTTCGATACCGGTTTTTCTCGCTGCCCGCTGTGAAATCCATCTGGCCAGAAAGTAATGGCCTTTCAGATATAGCTTGTGCGCCCGTCTGTACTTCAGCATAACACGAAATGAAGGATACAGCAAGACTTCCATGGGAGAATGTATCGCCGGATCCCGCTCCTGAATCACCTGAAATTCCTCTTTAAAATACGCGAAAAAACTCATCTTTCCTCTCCTTGCCTCCTGCTGGGACTTTTCCGGATTTTTATTTCTTACCATCATTCTGCATAACAGTAATATTCAAAAACGGAGCTGTTTCATCTCCGATAAAGACGAAATAGCTCCGTGGTTCCACTTTACTTTAAGGGCACACCTGCCCTCTTCTTTTCTTCTGCATAACGTGCAGGACCCGTGCCGGACTACCCACTTTTTCCGCTTCACCCGGCCAGCTTCCGGACGCACTTCAAAAACCCTCGTTTCAGGCAGCTTCCAGCCCCATTTGTCTGCCATTCTCTGTGAAACAATTCTGATTTTCTACTTTTTCCGTTCCAAGCCTTTTTCTGTTTCCGTTTGTTCTAGTTTATGCAAATTTTTCTCGTTTGTCAAGCAAATTTCCGCCGGATCCACTTGCTGATTTCGACCGCCGGAATGACAAGCAGTCCAAGGCCGATCGCCACATCATATTCCAACGCGCTGATCCGCTCAAAACCGAACGCACTCGACAGTACCGGGATGTAAATGACGGCGGATGTGAGGACAAATGAGAGTGCCATCGCGCCCCACAGATACTTGTTCTGATGCTTCATGTGGAAAATAGAACCTTTCCGTGATCTCATATTGAAGGAATGGAAAATTTCCACCATAGAGAGTGTCAGAAACGCCATCGACATGCCGTCCGGGCTGTTGACGATTTCCCAGCGGCCGGCTTCCAGATAGTGGCCGATGAAGTAGGACGCCAGCGTCAGCACCGTAATCACGATGCCCTGAAACGCAACATCAAAGCCGAGGCCGTCCGCAAAAATACCGTCATCCGCATTTCTCGGCGGGCGTTTCATGATGTCTGCCTCACCGTCCTCCATACCGAGCGCCAGCGCCGGGAAGCAGTCCGTAATCAGGTTGATCCAGAGCAGATGCACCGGATTTAAAATCGTAAAGCCCATCAGCGTCGCGCAGAAAATCGACAGCACCTCGGCAAGGTTCGATGCCAGAAGGAACTGAATTGCCTTGCGGATATTATCGTAGATTCGTCTTCCTTCCTCAACCGCCGCGATGATCGTCGCAAAGTTGTCGTCCGCGAGCACCATATCTGCCACGTTTTTCGTCACATCCGTTCCCGTGATGCCCATTCCGATGCCGATATCCGCACGCTTGATCGACGGCGCATCGTTGACTCCGTCTCCTGTCATCGCGGTGATTCTGCCTTTCCGCTTCCACGCATCGACGATCCGCACTTTATGCTCCGGCTGGACGCGTGCGTAAACAGCATATTCCTCGATTCTCCGGTCAAGCTCCTCATCGCTTAACTGGTCAATCTCGGCTCCCGTTACCGCTTTCCAGCCCGCCTCCAGAATACCCAGCTCTTTTGCAATAGCAACCGCTGTGTCTTTGTGGTCACCCGTAATCATCACCGGACGGATGCCTGCCCCGCGGCATTCCCGGATCGCATCGACTACTTCCGGCCGCACCGGATCAATCATACCGCAAAGTCCTAAAAAGCAGAGATCCTGCTCCAGAAAGTCCGGCTCCTGGGAGGACGGCATCTGGTTCCACGCTCTTCCTGCTGCCGCCAGCACGCGGAGTGCCTGGTCTGCCATCGCCTTGTTCTGCGACAGGATTTCCTGCCGGAATGCTTCTGTCATCGGCTGTTTTCTGCCGTCACGCCAAACGGAGGTGCACCGCTTCAGAATCTCATCCGGTGCGCCTTTTGTGCAGGAAAAATACGTTCCGTCGTTTGCGCGGTGGATCGTTGTCATGCGTTTCCGCATCGAATCAAACGGCGCTTCCCCGACACGCGGATACTGGACGGACAGGCTCTTCTTCGGGCATCCCTCTTTCTGCGCATCGTTGACCAACGCACATTCCGTCGGTTCTCCGACTGCCTCGCCGTTTTCGTCCGGCTCCGCATCGGAGCAGAGTGCCATGACGGATACGAGACGTTTTATATCGCTTCCCTCATGTTTTACCACGGTCATCTTATTCTGTGTCAGCGTTCCTGTCTTATCCGAGCAGATCACCTGCGTACAGCCGAGCGTCTCGACAGCCGTCAGTTTCCGGATCACCGCATTCCGCTTTGACATTTTGGTCACACCGATGGAAAGCACGATTGTGACAACTGCCGCAAGTCCTTCCGGAATTGCCGCTACGGCAAGGCTGACGGCTACCATAAAGGTATTTAAGATGTTCTGCGGCGTCACGCCCTCTTTTAAAATGCCGACAACGAAAATCATGGCACAGATGGCGAGCACCATCACGCTTAAGATTTTGCTGAGCTGGTTCAGCCGCTTCTGCAGCGGTGTGCTCTCATCCGCCGACTGCGTCAGAACATGGGCGATTTTTCCCATCTCGGTTTTCATACCCGTTCCGGTGATAACAGCGCGGCCGCGGCCATAGACAACGGTGCTTCCCATATAGACCATGTTTTTCCGGTCCCCGAGCGGAACCTCGCTGGCTGCGCCGGCGTTCAGAACATCCGCTGTTTTATTGACCGGGACAGATTCTCCGGTCAGCGCTGCTTCCTCGATTTTCATGCTGGCGCTCTCTAAAATACGGCCATCCGCCGGAACAGCATCGCCCGCTTCGAGAATTACAATATCACCGGGTACGAGCTCCTCGCTCTTTTTCACTTCCATTTTCCCGCCGCGCATCACCTTCGACGTGGCTGCCGCGATCTCCTGCAGAGCTTCAATCGCTTTCTCTGCCTTGCTCTCCTGCAGAACACCGAGCACCGCATTAATGATGACAACGGTGAGAATAATGACCACATCAGCGTACGATTCGCCTTCATACGCCGATGTGATGCCGGAAATCAACGCTGCGGCGAGCAGGATCAGGATCATCGGGTCTTTCAGTTCTTCGAAAAACCGCTGCAGATTGCTCTTCTTTTTTCCCGCCGCCAGCCGATTCGGTCCGTGTTCGGAAAGCCGCCGCGCAGCTTCCGCCTCGGAAAGTCCCTGCTCCGTTGTCTGTAACTCATCAAGAATCTTCGAACTTTTTTCCAGATACTCTTTCATTTCCATCCGTCCTTTCTTCTGAAAACGCTTTTTGCGTTCCTGTGATAAGTTCCCACTGGTACACCGGTCTCTTTCTATATAGAAAAAGACCTATCCGCACCATATTTGTTGATACAGATAAGTCTTGTCATTTCATACAAAGCCAGAAGAAATGCTTTTTCTTCGGTTGTTGGCCTTATAGCGTCACGTATGCCGCCGACTACTCCCTTATTCTTCTTCCAGTCTACCACATCTTCCGGCCTTGTGCAATCGCATTTCTCTTTTATTCTTCTGCGTTCTTTGCGCATCCCGGGCAGCCGCTGCATCCGCCTGCGATCCGGTCGTCCGGCATCAGGTCGAGTGCCTTGGAAATGCAGCAGATCGCCTGTGCGGAAATTCCCTCTTTCTTTCCGGTAAAGCCAAGTCCTTCCTCGGTCGTTGCCTTGATATTGACCTGATCCTCTTCGAGATGAAGCGCCTCCGCCACATTTTTCACCATCGTGTCGATGTATGGCAGGAGCTTCGGCTTCTGTGCAATAACGGTTGCATCGATATTTTCAATCAGATACATCCGCTCCTCGAGCATCTCACCCACTTTTTTCAGCAGTTCGATGCTGTCTGCGCCCTCATACGCCGGATCATTGTCCGGAAAATGGCGTCCGATGTCCCGCAGTGCTGCAGCGCCGAGAAGCGCATCCATAATGGCATGGACCAGCACATCTGCATCGGAATGTCCCAGAAGGCCATATTCATACGGGATTTCCACACCGCCCAGAATCAGTTTCCGGTTTTCCACCAGTTTATGCACATCGTAACCCATTCCTACTCGCATTGTTCGTTCCTCCGCTTCGTTACTTTCTAGTTAAATCCATACAGTTTCTGCGCTACCTTGTAGGCATAGACTGCAATTTTCTGTCCCGGTTTTGATTTGCTGCTCATAACAGTTCCGAAAATGCCGTGGCGGATGCGGAAGTAATCGGCTGCATCCTCCTGTTTCAGGTATCTCCAAAGATCGTTCTTTTTCTCGAGATTTTCTTCCGTTCCAGAGCGCATCATCATCACGGAAGAAACCGTCATAATAATGGTCAGATAGCTGATCATATATTTCCGCAGGTGCTTCGACAGCCCTTTCTGTTCACCAAGGTAATCGATCATCAGCTTGTTGACACGGATCTGCTGGTCAATTCTGCCGATCATGACTTTCTCGTTAACCGACTGGTCGGCTCTCCCGATAAAGTAGCGGTAGAAATTGACATCGAGATAATACATCGTTTTGACGTACGGAAGCGGAATAAACGCAACCAGATTATCCACATAGAAGGTGTGCTCCGGCAGCTTCATGCCGCACTCTCTTAAAAGAGAAGTCCGGTAAATCAGCGAATGCATCAGCAGATAATGTGTTTTGCCGAGAGCTTTCGCCTCATCCCATCCGAAAAAGCGGCCTTCCGGCAGCGATTTCGCATAGCGCATCACACGTTTTCTCTTGGCGCCCTCTTTTTCATACACATAGTTACTGATCAGAAGGTCGAGTGTTTTCGGTCCGCGTACGACTTCTGCCAGAACATTTAAAATCTTCTGGTATGCCTCTGGGTTTACCCAGTCATCACTGTCCACAACCTTAAAGTACAGACCCGTCGCATTTTCCACACCCGTGTTGACTGCTCCGCCGTGGCCCTTGTTTTCCTGATGAATCGCTTTTACAATCGTCGGATATTTTTCCTGATAGCGGTCTGCAATCTCTGTGGTTCCGTCCTTGGAACCATCGTCCACGATCAGAATTTCTACTTCTTCTCCGCCGACCAGCAGCGAATCGATACATTTCTCCATATATGCTTCTGAATTATAGCATGGTACTGCAATTGATAAAATCTTCATCTTTTTTCTCCCTGCTCTTTTTTGCTCTTCTGCCGTTTCAGGCACGTTCCAGATCTGTATATTTTGCGTATTCCGCAAACGCAGACGGAATGGCATATCTTTCAGCCGCGGTTTTCGCATCCGCAAAAATCAATCCGGCTTTTTCTTCCCCTTCCTGCTCCACATCGTTTCCTGCAATTTTAATAGCGTATCCTGTGATATGCCACTCGACATGGGAAAAAATGTGCTTGTACGGCGGCAATGCCTGAATATGAAGCGGCGTCACGCCGAATTTTTCTGCCTCTTCAAGTGCTTCCTGTTCGGAGAGCACGCCATCGAAGTTCGGGAACTCGTAAAGTCCCGCCAGAAGTCCTTTTTTCGGCCGTTTCCGCACTGCTGTGTGCGTACCGTCCAGAAATAACAGAACGGTTCTGTCTTCGATTCTGCGCGGCTTTGCGCTCTTTTTAAACGGATATTCCGTCCAGGTCTGATGCTGTCCCGCCAGACACTGGTCAAAAAGCGGACAGACTTCACATTTTGGTGCGCCGTTCGGCAGACAGACCATTGCGCCGAGATCCATCATCGCCTGGTTGAAGGCTCCCGGATCTTCTGCCGGCATGATTTCGGTCAATTCCGCTTCCACGCGGTTTTTCACGGACTGCTTTAAAATGTCCTCACCGTCCTCCCGGAGGCGTGCCATCACACGAAGCACATTTCCGTCCACCGCCGGCACCGGAATGCAAAACGCGATCGATGCAACGGCTCCCGCTGTGTAATTTCCAATTCCCGGAAGTCCTTTTAAGGCTTCGTAATCTGCCGGAAATACACCGTCATACACTTCCATAATTTTCTGTGCGGCCTTCTGCATATTCCGCACACGGTTATAGTAACCAAGGCCTTCCCAGAGCTTCAAAAGCTTTTCCTCGGGACAGACCGCAAGTGCTGCGACATTGGGCAGTTCACGCATAAACCGCTCATAAAACGGCTTGACCGCCTCCACCCTCGTCTGCTGGAGCATAATCTCGGAAACCCAGATTTCATACGGGTTCTTTTTTTCTCTCCACGGCAGCACTCTTTTATTTTCGCCATACCATTTCAATAATGGCTTTGTGATTGTGTCCTGCATAGTAATCTCCTGTTAATATATCATTCTTATTTTGCCACATTTTCCTCCAAAATGCAAAATAAACATTGCGCTCTCACGTGTTTTTGATTAAAATTAATAAATACTTTAAAAGAATAACCAAAACCCTTAAGATATGGAGGAAAAACTCTTGATCGACAGTATTATTTTTGATGTGGACGGCACCCTGTGGGACTCCACAGACGTTGTTGCCGACGCATGGAATCAGATTATGGAAAAAGAAACTGATATGACACCAAACCTCACCGGAACCGTGTTAAAAGGCCTGTTCGGCCGCCTGCTCCCGGATATCGCCGCCGTCATTTTCCACGAATATCCAAAGGAGCGCCAGTTAGAACTGATCGAGGCATGCTGTGCCAAAGAGCATGAGGCACTTCTTGCGACACCGGCTCCTGTTTATCCGGGACTTGTCGATGCACTTTCTATTCTTTCCAGACATTACCCGCTTTATATCGTAAGCAACTGCCAGGCGGGCTATATCGAAGTTTTTCTGGAAGCCACAGGCCTCGGTCACTATTTCAAAGGCCATCTCTGTCCTGGCGATACCGGAAAGGCAAAGGCAGACAACATCCGTACAATCATCGAACAGAACCATCTGCAGCACGCGGTCTATGTCGGCGATACCGACGGCGACTACAAGGCGACACGCGAGGCCGGAATCCCGTTTGTCCATGCCGCATACGGTTTTGGTCAGACCGAAAACCCGGACTACACCATCACTTCCCCGATGGATCTTGTCACACTGTTCGTACCGGAAAATTAATTTTTAACAGTTTCTTTCTCATAAAAAATACGCATTCCTGTTTTGATAACGGAATGCGTATTTTTTATGTTCTATTTCTTCTTTTCTCAGCTCTCGCCCTTACCTGGGTAATCATCGTCACCCGTATGGTCTCCCTGATCCGGTGCGCTCGGCTCCTGGGTCGGTTCCGGTGTGGACGGGGTCTCCGTCGGTGCTACGGTCGGCTCCGGCGTAGACGGGATCTCGGTCGGTGCTGTGGTCGGTTCCGGCGTAGACGGGGTCGATGGAGTTGATGGGGTTGATGGAGTTGATGGGGTTGACGGAGTTGACGGCGTGTAATCATCGTACGTGTAGGATGGCGTTCTCGTCGGCGTTACTGTCGTGGTATTCGTCGTATCATCGACATTTTCGTCATCTGCTTCCGGTGCCTGTGTCACAGTAAGCGTGTCTTCACTTACCTCATAAGCTTCGGAATAATAAATGATAACCGGTGTTCCGTCATCGACATTGTCATATAATGCCTGTGCCACTGCAGTCGGAAGTGCAACAGATCCTGTCGTCGATCCTGCAGTCAGATACAGGTTTCCGCCGAAACTACTTCTCCAGGAAGCATCGTAGAAACCAATCTCTCCGTTGAACGGAATCCAGGAATCCACATCTCTTTCCCAGGAATAGCTGCCGTCTGCCTGAAGCTCTCCGTGCAGTTTTTTCTGGCTTTCTTTTGCTGCGGTTGTGTAGATACCCGGCTTCGTGTAGCTGCTCTGCTCCATCAGACCGGTTACACAGTCACCGTCGACAACCAGATTTCCATCTTTGTAGAGCCAGATATGCTGACGGCTGGCATCAACCTCAACATACGTCTTGCCGAATCCGTTGTTCTCTGTGGAAGCAGCAAACTCTCTCTGCGCATACTGCGGCTCTCTTGCGTCTGCTGCGTGAGCATCTACTTCTTCTGCGATCTTTGCTATCTCCTGCTCCTGATCCACTTTCCATCCGTAGCCTTCCTGGCTGATGGTCACGCCGCCTTCGATACCGGTTGCCGGGAAGGTGTGATCCTTGCCATCGGTATCAATCGCTGCCGCAAGATTTGCCACATATTCTTTTACTTTTTCATTCCACTGGTTTTCATCTTTGGAATAATTTCCATCCGCATCGACCGCCAGCCAGTCTTTCATGGTATTTCCGTCAAGAACCTGTGTTGTTCCATCCGGCATACTGTATGTGATACTTGCGCGTACCAGTTCATTTAACTGATCCTTCTGTGCATTCAGTGTTTCGTCATCTGCTGTTACCAAGGTTCCGTCGTAAACGCCTGCTTTTTCAAGATCCACTTCGGTATCCGCATTGATCAGCGCGTTTTCGATGCACTGTTTTGCAAGGGTAAGATCCATTCCCTCACCCATAACAGCATCCACAATCTCAAACTCATTGTTCTGGAAGGTGATGTAGGCGCTGGCCGGTGCATTCTCACCGTCTGCGGACTGGAATTCGTCAAATCCATCAATCACCGCATCCAGTTTTTCCTGACTGTACTGCATGGTGACCTGGGAATCTTTCTCTTTTCCGCCATTTCCCAGGAACCAGAGGAAACTGTTCTGTTTCTTTAACACGCTCTCCACGCTGCCGTCTCCGGCGTAGGTGTAGTCGATGTCTTTTCCGCTGACACTCTTCGTATCATTGTCTTTGAATTTTACATTTAAGGTATAGTTTGCAGCCTGCTCTTTGATTTTCGTTTCTGCCTCTTTGGCCGTCATATCCGAGCAGTCTACTCCGTTGATGGTTGTTCCGTTGAAAAAATAATTCTGGTAATGGAACATTTTGCTTCCATAGAAAAAGCCTCCCACAGCAATAACAGCAACGGCTGCAACGGCGATAACCGCACCGCCTTTTCCCTTTTTCTTCTGCGGTTTTGCGCCATGCGGAATGTACTCTTCGTCGTCATCCTCATAATCGTCGTAGTCATCATCCTCATCGTCTATTTCCGGCATTGGGATATGGCCTACCGTGTCGCTGACGAGGCGCTCCATTGCGGCTTCCACCTGATCACCAAGCACTTCTTTCTCCGAACCCTTGGTCTCTGTCTTCTCTTCTCCCAGCAGATCATCCTCATCTGCGAATGGATCGTTGATGATCAGATCATCATCCACCATCACTTCTTCCGGTTCCGATTCTGTTTTTGTCTCCGCCGGCGTCTCTTCGATTTCTTCTTCCTCTTCTGTAAATTCCGGAATCTCGATGTCCTGCGTCACAGGCTCCACTTTGGTCTGCTTCATTTTCTGCTTCGCTTCTTCGTCTTTTGCACGCTCAGTTGCCTCAAGGACACTTCGCAGATTACTTAAATTTGCAGTCTCATCCGGGATGTGATCTTCGCTTTTTGTTTCTTTGCTTTCAAATTCAATGGAGTCTTCGATGTCTGCCAGTTCTTCCTGGAATGTTTCACCGCTCTCCTTTTCCGCCAGGTCACGGTCAATCTCTTTTTGCAGGGCAGCCCAAAGTTTACCGTCCTTTAAATCATCATCTTCAAACTTCATATTTTTTGCTCCTCATAGTTCTGTGTCTGCACTTTACTTACTTCTCTTCTTTTTTCCTTAAAAATGTCCCTATAGATTTCTTCTTTCGTCCAAGGGCACATACACTGTTAAGTATATCATAAAATCCGACAAAAAAAAGCAAAAAATTTGGTTTTGGCAAATTTCTCACTTTTTTCGTAAATCACCTATGGAATTCGTAAAAAAATACCTTCTGCAGCGCTTCTCCGAGGAAAATTCCAAGGGCAATTGCGCCTGCCGCGGTCGCTGTCTCTAAAAGATACGTTCCAACCATGTTTTCCGGCCCCATAACGATCGAGTAGACGATGCGGTACATACCGGCTCCCGGCACCATCGGAAGAATGCCCGGGATCACGAAAAGGATCACCGGCGCTTTGAAATGACGCGCCATTGCCTGGGAAACCAGGGCGACGGCAACGGCGGCAAGAAAGTTCTTCATCAGAATGCCGTCGTTGAATACTTCCACGATCAGATAGACCGCCCAGCCGATCATACCGACACCGGCCGTGTAGCATTCCAGCTTTTTTGGTGCGTTCAACAGTCTTGAAAATCCCCAGATTGCAACCCAGGCTCCAAGGGATTTCAGGATGATTTCACCTGCTATTCTCATATTTTTGCTTTAACCTCATCTTTTTTCTGTATCGGTTTTCTCTACCGCACCAGTGGACGGAGCAGCAGCATGCCAAGTCCCACGCCGATTGCGATGGCAGCAGCGGTTACAAACGCCTCAAGCATCCGTGCCGCACCGGAAATGTAGTCGCCGTGCAGGGTATCATACACCGCATTCGTGATCGCCACACCCGGTACGAGGGGCATGATCGATGCAATGATAATGACGTTCAGATCCATGGTCCCCGGCAGGTAATGAACACAGAGAATAGATGTGACCGCCAGCAAAAATGACCCGATACAGTTCACAAGAAACGACTGCATCCCGGCTTTTTTTCCTCCGTAAACACCGATTCCTGATATAAAACCTGCAAGTGCAGATGCCAACACTTCGTAGAACCCGGCTCCGAACATGATTGCAAAGCCTGCGGTCGTCGCCATCATCGCGAGCAGATTTTTTTTAATTTCCGGCTTAGCACGATAGATATCCCGCACCCGGTGGAACAGCGCATCCAGGTCGATATTTCCTTCGCAGAAATCGCGGGAAAGCTGATTGACCGCATGGATCCGGTTCAGATCCGTTGCACGGCTCTCTACGCTGCGCATAACAGTCATGGAATCCATCGACGGGTCATCGAGCGTTACCACAAAGCCGGTCGTCAGCGCCAGTACATCCGCTGTTTTCAGGCCGGACATGCGCAGCATCCGCAGCATGGTATCCTCCACCCGCCACGTCTCCGCCCCGCTTTCCAGCAGGATTTCTCCCGCCATGACCACGGTGTCCAGCAGCAGTTTATAGTCCATAGTTTTTGTCCTCTCAAATGTAACTCATATTTCACACATGCCAAACGATTGTACCATGAAGCAGTGTTCACTTTCAAGTTAATTCTATGCAAATTCGGCGATATCCGGGCGTTGGGATGTTCCGATGTTCACCCGCGCCATTCACAAATCTTTTCAAAGTTTCTTCAAACTCCATTCACACTTTCCTCACATATGACAACTATACTAAACGTATCAAAACAAAGGGACAACAAATCATCTTCCTCTATCTTTCAACCGTTGTCCCAACCTAATATTCTTTCCAATTTATATAGATTTTTCTTTTTCATAATGCCGGTGTTTCTGCCAGAAGAAATACCGGCCCTCCTTTTTTTATCCCCAAAAAGAAGTGCTGGCATCCCGTCTATGTACTATTCTTCAAATTTTACAACCAATGTCTTGTCCCCGACCGTCTCGGACAGCATTCCGGTAATCAGTGTTTTCGCCTGTTCCTGTGCCATCGTTTCCAGGTCATCCATTTCTTTCGTCTGCTGCTCTACATCCTCCTTCGCACTCGCGATTGCATCCATCGCATCTTCCTTCCGCTCCCAGTTCAGAAGCGCTGCCTTCTCATCGTAATACTGGATGGAATCATTGTCGATGGAAATATCAAAAATCTCCACTGCCGGAAGTGTAACTGTTACTTCTGAATCCGTCACCTCCGTATTCGCCTTCGCGAGATTCACGCCCGCACGTACCTCTGCACGGTATGTCATATTAAACGCCTTCTGCGTCAGAAACGGAATCGACCCGTCCGAGTAATGAATCAGCCCGTTATAAATCATCTTCGCCGACGTCAGCTCCCCCGCCGCCTCCAGCTTACTGTCAATAAACGTCCCCGTAATCTCCGGCTCCCGGTCCCGCCGCAGCGACTGCGTCAGATAAACAACCATTCCAGCAAGGATTACTACGATCAGAAGATAAATGACAGCTTTTACCGTGCCGCGGCTTCCATTTTTTTCTCTGCTCACGTTACACCCACTCCCTTCTCATGTTTCATTTTTCATTATTTTTGAATATGTTCTGTGGCTCTATTGTACCTTATTTACACCATAAAAAACAGTCCTGCTTTACAAAAATATCTTAAAATTCTGTAAATCCTGTTCTGTTAGACTTTTCTTTTAAACAATACGAAAAAAGAGTGAAGATTTTGTATCTTCACTCTTTCCTAATACAGGGGATGAGAGAATCGAACTCCCACCAAAGGTTTTGGAGACCCCTATCATACCATTTGACCAATCCCCTACGCTAGATATACCTTCAAAACCGCATACACTTAACATCTATATATCATACAATACTTTCTTTCCGAACACAACCATTTTCTGCAAAACTTTTGTTTTACATTTCAGGTCAAGCCCTCGACCGATTAGTAACAGTCAGCTCCATGCCTTACGGCA